>CALFYQ010000167.1 GCA_937952085.1 uncultured Paracoccaceae bacterium
CGCGGTTGAGGCCGCTGCATTCCGGATCGCGCTCCCCATGGACTTGGCGCACGGGCTGATTTACGCCGGGGCATGGCTCACCCGATCGGACATCTGAAAACCCTCGAGCAGCGCCTGCTGTGGCTGGCCTCGTGGACCGTACACAATGCCAACCACCTGCGCGAGAAGCGCGACGATGACGTGAAGGTGGGCGGACACCAGGCAAGCTGCGCCTCGATGGTGTCGATCCTGACCGCGCTCTATTTCGGCGCGCTCCGGCCGGAGGACCGGGTGGCGGTGAAGCCGCATGCCGGCCCGATCTTCCACGCCATGCAGTATCTCATGGGCGCGCAGACGCGGGAGAAGCTGGAGGCGTTCCGCGGCTTCGGCGGGGCGCAGTCCTACCCCTCCCGCACCAAGGACATCGACGACGTGGACTTCTCCACCGGCTCGGTCGGCCTCGGCGTCGCGATCACCGCCTTCGCGTCGATGGTTCAGGATTTCGTCCGGGCGAAGCCCTGGGGCGAAGACGTGAAGCCGGGCCGGATGATCGCGCTGATGGGCGACGCCGAGCTTGACGAGGGCAATGTCTACGAATGCCTGCAGGAGGGCTGGAAGAACGACCTCCGCAATGTCTGGTGGGTGATCGACTACAACCGCCAGTCGCTGGACGGCATCGTCCACGAGGGGCTCTGGCGGCGGATCGAGAAGATCTTCGACGCCTTTGGCTGGGAGATCGTGGTGGTGAAATACGGCGCCCTGCAACGCGCCGCCTTCGCCGAACCGGGCGGCGCCAAGCTCCGCCAGTGGATCGACGACTGCCCGAACCCGGTCTATTCCGCGCTCTGCTACATGGGCGGCGCCGTCTGGCGGAAGCGCCTGATGGACGATCTCGGCGATCAGGGGGACGTGACCGCCCTTCTCGACCGGCGCTCCGACGAGGCGCTCGCGGCGCTGATGGAGAATCTCGGCGGCAACTGCGTCGAGACCATGGCCGACGCATTCGCCGGCGTGACGCATGAGCGGCCGACCTGCTTCCTCGCCTACACGGTGAAAGGCTGGGGCACCCCGATCGCCGGCCACAAGGACAACCATGGCGGCCTGATGACCACGGCGCAGATGGCCGAATGGCGAAAGCGCATGGGCGTCCGCGAGGGCCATGAATGGGAGCCCTTCGAGGGGGTGAAGGACGTGGCGGGGCTGAAGCGCTTCCTTGATGAGGCGCCCTTCTTCCGCGCCGGGCCGCGCCGCTTCTCGGAGGCGAAGATCGCGGCGCCGGCGCTCCCCGCGCCGGCGGACGAGGAAATCTCCACCCAGATCGCCTTCGGCAAGGTGCTCGACGGGCTGGCGCGGAGCGACCACCCGCTCGCCGCTCGGATCATGACCACGTCGCCCGACGTGACCGGGACGACCAGCCTTGGCCCCTGGGTGAACCGGCGAAAGCTCTTCGCCCGGAAGGCCCGGAAGGACGAGTTCCGGGAGCTGCGAATCCCCTCCACCGCCAAGTGGGATTTCGCGCCGGAGGGCCAGCATCTCGAGCTCGGCATCGCCGAGACGAATCTTTTCCTGCTGCTCGGCGCCGCCGGCCTTTCGCATTCGCTGTTCGGAAAGCGGCTGATCCCGGTCGGCACGCTCTATGACCCGTTCGTGGCCCGCGGGCTCGATGCGCTCAACTACGCCTGCTACCAGGATGCGCGCTTCCTCCTCGTCGGCACGCCCTCGGGCGTCACCCTGGCGCCCGAAGGCGGGGCGCACCAATCGGTCGGCACGCCGCTCATCGGCATGAGCCAGGACGGGCTCGCCGCCTTCGAGCCGGCCTTCGCCGACGAGTTGGCCGCGATCATGGAATGGGCCTTCGACTATCTCCAGCGGGACGGCTCCGGCGACCCGGACGAGCGCACCTGGCTCCGCGACGAGACCGGCGGCTCGGTCTATCTCCGGCTCTCCACAAACCCGGTGGAGCAGCCGGCGAAGCGGGACGGCGCCGGCTTCCGCCGCGGCGTGATCGACGGCGGATACTGGCTCCGCGAACCGGGGCCGAACGCCGAAATCGTCGTCGCCTATCAAGGGGTTGTCGCGCCGGAGGCGATCGCGGCTGCGGGCCTTCTCGCCGATCATCGCCGCGATGTCGGGGTGCTGGCCGTCACCTCCGCCGACCGGCTGAACGCAGGCTGGACCGCGGCGCAGCGGGCCCGCGCGCGCGGCAATGCGGCGGCGGAGAGCCATGTCGAGCGGCTCCTCTCCGGGATCGGGCGGGACTGCCGGATCGTCACCGTCATCGACGGTCATCCGGCGACGCTGGCATGGCTCGGCGCCGTCCACGGCCACCGCACCATCCCGCTCGGCGTCGAGCATTTCGGCCAGACCGGGACGATCGGCGATCTCTACCGCCATTACGGGATCGACGCGGAGGGGATCGTGGCGAAGGCCGGCGGCCTCACTGCGGGGCGGCGGCTGGCCTCGGCGCGGGTCTGAAAGAAACGCGTCAAATCGAGGACGGCGACTGGCGCGGGGCGTCACGAAATTCGCGGCGCCGCGATTCACTTCGATGCAACGCTTCTTCGGCGATGGAAGTCGTGTCGCGGCTCATGTGACGGGCCGCTTGTGGGGGCGTCGCGTCATGAGACTTTTGGTCATCTTCCTTTCGCTATTCATCGCAGGCGCGGCTTCGGCCGCCGACTGGAACTTCTACAGCAGCCCGAGGGAGCGCGTCGCCGGCGCCTGGCTCCCGGAGGACGGGCCCTATGGCGTCAGCCTCGTCTCGCTGAGCTGCACGACGCCGGGCTACAACCCGGCGGCGCTCGGAGAGAGCGCGGAGCAGATCCGCCAGACTGACCCCGGCATGGTCTATTTCGCCGTCCAGGCGGCGATGTTCCCCGATGCGGAGCGGAGCTTCCAGCAGTACGGCGACGGCGAGTGGACCCTCGTCTTCGCGGTGGATGGTTCGGTCCGCCGCCTCGCCGGACTCCGCTACGATGAGCTGAACGCCGAGTTCGGCGTCCAGATCCCGGCCTCGGACCCGCTGATCGACCTGATGATGCGGGGCGGCGGCCTCGTCATCACCATGGAGGGCTCGCAGGGCGCCATCTCCGACCGGCTCCGCGGCTCCGCCCGCGCGCTCGCCTCGCTCCGCGACTTCTGCGATGTCAGAGGGCGGCCCGCGGTCGGACGCGCAGCGCGGGACAGCGCGGCGCCGATCGGCGTCGCCGCCAATTACCGCGAGGCGGACCTGCTCGTCTGGCTGGAGAGCGACACGGTTCCGCACGAGGCGCTGCTCTTCGCCTATTACCCGGGCCGCGCCGGCCCCGCCTCGCTGGTCGAGGTGCAACTCTACCGCGACACCGCGCATGGCTGGAGCAATGTCGGCCCGGTGCGGGACGCGATCGGCATCGACCCGCGGAACGTCCGTTTCGGGCCGAAGGTGATCGGCTACACCGCCACCCTGCCCTATGGCCACGGCGCCGCACGCTTTCGCATCAACCGCCGGACCATGACCGCCTGGCAGGTGGATTGAGCCGGGCGAGCGGGCTCAGGCCCGCTCGTCCTTCGGGGAGCCCATGACGACATAGGTCGTCATCTCCCGCACATGCGGGAGCGCGCCGATCCGGTCGGTGTGGAACGCCTTGTAGGCGGCGAGGCTCTCGGCCTCGACCCGGAGGAGGTATTCGATACGCCCCGTCACGTTGTGGCATTCGACCACTTCGGGAGCGCGGGCGACGGCGCGCTCGAACGCCTCCTGCGCCTCCTTCGTGTGCTGCGAGAGGCCGACCGTGAGATAGGCGACGAAGCCGACGCCGAGCTTCGCCCGGTCCGTCACCGCCCGGTAGCCGGCGATCACCCCATCCCGCTCCAGCGCCTGAACCCGCCTGAGGCAGGCCGAAGGCGAGAGGCCGACCTTCTCCGCGAGGTCCAGATTCGTGATCCGGCCGTCGCGGCGAAGCGCCTGCAATATTCTTTCGTCGATCTCGTCCAACCCGCGCATAGATTGCAGGAATAGCGCCGCGCGCGCGATCTTTGCAATCCTGCGCCGGCCGTTCGGGCGCAAGGTTCCGCCATGGATCAAGCCCTTCTCGCCGGCCTCGCGGCCTTCGCCTTCGTCTCCTCGGTCACGCCGGGGCCGAACAACATGATGCTGATGGCCTCCGGCGCGAATTTCGGCTTTCGTCGGACGGCGCCGCACATGCTCGGCGTCTCGGTCGGCTTCGCGGTGATGGCGGCGCTGGTCGGGCTCGGCCTCGCCGGGCTTTTCGCCCGGTTCCCGGCGCTCCGGAGCGGGCTGACCGCCGTCTCGGTCCTCTACCTTCTCTGGCTCGCCTGGCGGATCGCGCGAGCCGGGCGGCCCGAGGCGCGGGAGGGCGCGCGGCCGATGACCTTCCTTGAGGCGGCCGCGTTCCAGTGGGTGAACCCGAAGGCCTGGACCATGGCGTTGACCGCGGTGACGGTCTACGCGCCGGCGGAGGGGCTGGCCGGGCTTCTCGCCGTATGCCTCGTCTTTTCGGCGATCAACCTGCCCTCGGTGGCCTCCTGGGCGGCGATGGGCGTGGCGATGCGCGGGCTCTTGTCGACCGAGCGGCGGCTTCGCGCCTTCAACCTGACGATGGCCGGGCTTCTCGTTCTATCTCTGGCTCCTGCGCTCTTCGCCTGAGGTTCTCCACAACTCCGCCCCCAGAATTCCACCTGCCGTCCACAGCGTTCTCGCCGGGAGCGGCTTCCCCCCCGGCCGCCGGCAGGGGTAAACGGGCGGAAACGGGAGAGGCGGGATGGCGGACGGATCGGGCGGCCCCGAAGTGCAGGCGGCCCCCAACAATATCGAGGCGGAACAGGCGCTTCTGGGCGCGCTTCTGGTCAACAACGAGGTCTATGACCGGGTCTCCTCGATTCTCGAGGCGCGGCATTTCTATGACCCGCTTCACCAACGCATCTTCCAGGTGGCCGAAGAGCGGGTGAAGCGGAACCAGCTTGCGACGCCGGTCACGCTCAAGCCCTTTTTCGAGTCCGACCCCGGCATGGCCGAGATGGGCGGGCCCGGCTATCTCGCCCGCCTCGCCGGCGCGGCGGTGACGCTCTTCAACGCCAAGGACTACGCCCGCACGATCCGGGACCTTGCGCTCCGGCGCGACCTCGTCGCGCTCGGCGCCGAGCTTGCGACCCGCGCCGCGACCGAGCCCGAGACCGAACCGTCGGAGCAGATCGAGGCGGCCGAGGCGGCGCTCTACCGGCTCGCGGAGACCGGGCGGAGCGAGGGCGGGTTCAAGACCTTCCTCCGCGCCGTCAACGAGGCGATCGACGTCGCCGCGGCGGCCTATCACCGGGATGGCGGCCTCGCCGGCCTTTCGACCGGCCTCCACGATCTCGACCGGAAGCTCGGCGGCCTCCACCCGTCGGACCTCATCATCCTCGCGGGCCGCCCCTCGATGGGGAAGACCGCGCTCGCCACCAACATCGCCTTCAACATCTCCAAGGCCTACCGCAAGGGCATGAAGCCGGACGGGACGGAGGGGACGATCGACGGCGGCGTCGTCGGCTTCTTCAGCCTCGAGATGAGCGCCGAGCAGCTCGCCACCCGCATCCTCGCCGAGCAGGCCCGCGTCTCCTCCGAAAAGCTCCGCCGCGGCGAGATGGAGGAGGAGGAGTTCCGCCGCGTGGTGGAGGCCTCGCGGCAGCTCCAGTCGATCCCGCTCTACATCGACGACACGCCCGCGCTCACCATCGCCGCGCTCGCCGCCCGCGCCCGGCGGCTGAAACGGAAATCCGGGCTCGACGCGCTCTTCGTCGACTATCTCCAGCTCGCCCGCGCCTCCACCTCGAAGGAGAACCGGGTGAACGAGGTCTCGGAGATCACCCAGGGCCTCAAGGCCATCGCCAAGGAGCTGGCGATCCCGGTCATCGCGCTCTCGCAGCTCTCGCGGCAGGTCGAGAACCGGGATGACAAGAGGCCGCAGCTTTCGGACCTTCGCGAGTCCGGCTCGATCGAGCAGGATGCGGACGTGGTCATGTTCGTCTTTCGCGAAGCCTACTATCACGAGCGGATCAAGCCGCCGGAGGACGATCCGAAATTCCCTGAATGGGCCGAGAAGGCGGAGCGCGTCTTCGGCCGGGCGGAGGCGATCATCGGCAAGCAGCGGCATGGCCCGATCGGCACGGTGGACCTCGCCTTCGAGGGCGAGTTCACCCGCTTCTCCGACCTCGCGCGGCCGGAGCGCTACGGCTCGGTCGAGGATTTCCGCTGAATGCGGGCGCGGCTGACCGTCGATCTCGACGCCATCGCCGCGAACTGGCGGGCGCTGGCGGCCCTCGCGCCCAGCGCGGAGGCGGGCGCCGTGGTGAAGGCCGACGGCTACGGCCTCGGCGCGGCGAAGGTCGGCCCGGCTTTGGCGGCGGCGGGGGTGAAGAGCTTCTTCGTCGCGCTGGTCGAGGAGGGCGTCGCGCTCCGCGCCGCGCTCGGGCCGGCGCCCCGGATCTTCGTCTTCGGCGGCATGGCGGCGGCGGACGGCGCGCTGATCCGCGCCGCGAACCTCATCCCGCTTCTCAACTCGCCCGGCCAGCTCGCTGACGCGAAGGCGCTCGCGGCCACGGCCGGCGAGGCGCTGACGGTCGGCCTCCAGCTCGATTCGGGCATGAACCGGCTCGGCTTCGAGCCGGCGGAGCTTCGCGCCGCGCTGGACGACCCGCAGGCGCTCGACGGCCTCCGCCTCGCCCTCGTCATGTCGCATCTCGCCTGCGCCGACGAGCCGGAGCACCCGCAAAACGCGCAGCAGCTCGCCGCCTTCCGCGAGATGACGGCGCATCCGGCGCTGGCCGGCGTTCCGCGTTCCCTCTCCGCGACCGGCGGCGCTCTGCTCGGGAAAGACTACGCCTTCGATCTCGTGCGGCCCGGGATCGGCCTTTATGGCGGCCTCCCCTTCGCGGCGGGTCGGCCGGTGGTGACGCTCGAGGCGCCGATCATCCAGGTGCGCGACGTCGCGCCGGGCGAAAGCGTCGGCTACGGCGCCGCCTATCGGGCCGATCGCCCGCGGAAGATTGCAACCGTCTCCTTGGGTTACGCGGACGGGTTCCATCGCGCCCTCAGCCGCGGCTACGCCGCGCGGCTCGGCGGAAGGGCGCTGCCGAGCGCCGGGCGCGTCTCGATGGACCTCGTCACGCTCGACGTGACGGAGGCGCCCGAAGCCTGCGCCGGCGCTTTCGTCGCCCTCCTCGACGCCGAGCAGGGAGTGGACGCTCTGGCCGAGATCGCCGGCACGATCGGCTATGAAATCCTGACCAGCCTTGGCGCGCGCTACGAGCGCCGGT
>CALFYQ010000168.1 GCA_937952085.1 uncultured Paracoccaceae bacterium
TGCCGCGGTCCTCCTCGGGGATGTAGACCGCCTCCACCTCGTGGCCGCCGTCGATCCGGAGGAGATATTTCCGGGTGCCGTCGTTCGAGACCTGCCGCGTCACGATCTCCGGCCGGGCGATGCGGAAGGTCTCCGCCAGGAAGGCCCGGAACGGCTTCGCGAGGTCGGTCATCAGCGCCGGGTCGGAGACGCCCTTCTGGTAGATCCAGGACCAGAGCTGCCGGGTCCGCATCGCGGCCTGCTTCGGCTCGACGCCCGCCTCGATCAGTGCGGCCTTCAGCCCGTCCCGCGTCAGACCGACGAGATTCGGCTTCGCGTCGCGCGGGGCGATGCGGGGGAGGACGCGCGCCTCCGGCGTGATCGGCGAAGCCTCGGTCATGACAGGTCCAGTGCTGCGGAAGCCCCCCATATAGGGCGCCCGCGCGGAAATCTCACGCCCCCCCTCTGCGGATCGCGGCGGCGGCGGCGCACCGGGGCCCGCCATGCTCCTTCGGCGGCATGAAGTATCGTGCGCCCTATCCACCCCTCCCGGCCTGTGTGACCAACACGGGCCGCGCCCGCCCCTCCCCGCGGGCGGGCGCCCACCGGCTGTCACGAGTAGTTCGGGCGGTGGTCGGTGCGACGGGATAAAGCGCCTATGCCGGACGGGCCAGGGGCCCACCCAGGGGCGGTCGCGACCCTTCGCGCGCGGCTCAGGCGCGGCGAACCAAAATTGAGAGAGTCCAAGCCTTCCCGCCCGGCCCGCTCACTTGCAGAGCGCGCGGGCCTCGTCGAGGGCGGCGGTGAAGCCCGAAAGGGAGAACTGGTCCACCGTCGTCGTGCCGCGGGTGGAGACGCCGGAGACCTCCGCCGTCGCGCCCCGCCGCATCGCGGAGACGAGCTTCTCGTCGGTCTCGCCGCTATCGGTCCAGGCGCCCTCGCCATTGGTGAAAAGCTCGAACTTGTCGGCGCCGATCTTGACCTCGACGGCGCTGCCCGAGCGGAACGGGTAGCCGGCCATCATCGAGACCTCGTTCTTCACCTGCGCGCCCGGGCGGATCGCCACCATCAGGAAGATCGGCCCGCGGTTCACCGAAACCGGCTTGCCGCCCCGCATCGCGCGGGAGGAGACCGGCTGCGAGGCGATCCAGCATTGCCGGTCGGCCGCCGCGCCCTGCTTGAAGATGCTCCAGTCGCGTTTCGCGCCGACGCTCTCGTTCGCCGACTGCGCGACGGCCGCGCCGCCGGCGATCGCAACGGCGAGCCCGGCCGCCGCCATGATCCGCGCCGCGCGCCCCCTGCGCGCCCCGATGCCTGAAATCATGTCCGCTCTCCGCCTCTTTTCCGAACGGGGCCTGCCGCCCCTTTTTTCCGTCCGGTCGGTCGCGATACTAAGACGAAAGCCCGGCGCGGCGCCACCCTCTGGCGGTTGCGAGATCGGGTCGCGCCCGGCTGCGGGCGGATAACGGGAAGCGACGATGACCGAGAGCCTCAACCCCGTCCTCGCCGAGCGCGCCCGCGCCGGTTTCGTCGAGCGCGTCCACCGCGGCCGGCTCGCCGTGGTGGATGGCCGGGCCGAGGGCGCGCCGCTCGTCTTCGCGCTCGGCGACGTCGCCGCGCCGATGCTGCCGCGCTCCTCCTGCAAGATCCTGCAGGCGCTGCCGCTCGTCGAAAGCGGCGCGGCCGATGCGGCCGGGCTCACGCCGAGGCACCTCGCTCTCGCCGGCGCCTCGCACCAGGGCTCGGCCGCCCATGCCGGGCTCGCCGCCGAATGGCTGGCCTCGATCGGGCTTTCCGAGGCCGATCTCGAATGCGGCCCGCAGGAGCCGGGCGACATCGAGACGCGGGACGCGCTGATCCGCGCCGGCGCGCGCCCCTCGCAGCTTCACAACAACTGCTCCGGCAAGCATTCGGGCTTTCTCTGCTGCGCCAAGCACATAGGCGTGGCGACCGAGGGCTATGTCGGCGCCGATCATCCGATCCAGAAGGCGGTGGCCGAGGCGGCGGCCGATCTCTCCGGCGCCGAGATCTCGGATTACGCGGTGGACGGCTGCTCCGCGCCGAACTTCGCCATGCCGCTCGAGGGGCTGGCGCGCGCCGCCGGCCGCATCGCCGCGGCCGAGACGGCGCTTTCGGGCGTTCGCCAGCGCGCGGCGATCCGGCTCCGCGACGCGATGGCGGCGCACCCGTTCGAGGTCGCCGGCGAGGGCCGCGCCTGCACCGACATGATGCGCGCCGGGGCCGGCAAGGTGATGGTGAAGACGGGGGCCGAGGGCGCCTTTCTCGCCATGCTGCCCGAGATGGGCCTCGGCCTCGCGCTCAAGATCGACGACGGCAACGGCGCGGCGGCCGAATGCGTCATGGCGACGGCCCTCGTCGCCCTCGGCGCGCTCGACGCGGCCGACCCGCGCGTCTCGAAATGGCTGGCGCCGAAGGAGATCAACCGCCGTGGGATCCTCTGCGGCGGCGGAAAGGCGACAGAGGCGGTGACGGGGCTTCGGATCTGAGTGTGGATCACATTCGAAATGTGTGATATGATTGCGTTGTCAGGCGCTTGCCGCTAGATTCAACCTTGAATCGCCCGCGCTGGAGCGCTGAGGGCCGCGCTCTAACCTGGGTGGGCGCATGATCCGCTTTTGGCGGGCGGTTCATCTCCAAAGCTCCGAACGACGCCTGAGCGGCTTCCGACATCGCCAACGCGCCCTCCCGGGGGGAGGGTCGGGCGCGGCCCGGGCTCGTCGCCGGGGCGGAACGGATGACCCGGTCGCCGCGCCCTCCGATTGATCGCAGGCCGCCCTTGGGCTAGGACGCCGCGCGACACCCCCAGAATCCGAGGACGACCGGAATGGCGAGCTACCAGTACGTCTATCACATGGACGGTCTCGGGAAGACCTATCCCGGCGGCAAGAAGTGCTTCGAGAACATCCGGCTCAACTTCCTGCCGGGGGTGAAGATCGGCGTCGTCGGCGTCAACGGCGCGGGCAAGTCGACCCTCCTGCGCATCATGGCGGGGATGGACAAGGACTTCACCGGCGAGGCCTGGGCGGCGGAGGGCATCCGTGTCGGCTACCTGCCGCAGGAGCCGAAGCTCGACGAGACCAAGACGGTCCGCGAGAACGTGATGGAGGGCGTCGCCGCCAAGAAGGCGATCCTCGACCGCTACAACGAACTCGCCATGAACTACTCGGACGAAACCGCCGAGGAGATGGCCAAGCTCCAGGACGAGATCGACGCCCAGAACCTCTGGGACCTCGACTCTCAGGTCGATGTCGCGATGGAGGCGCTCCGTTGCCCGCCGGACGACGCCGAGGTCACCCACCTTTCGGGCGGCGAGCGGCGGCGCGTGGCGCTCTGCAAGCTGCTGCTCGACGCGCCGGAGATGCTGCTCCTCGACGAGCCGACCAACCATCTCGACGCCGAGACCATCGCCTGGCTCCAGAAGCACCTGATCGAGTACAAAGGCACGATCCTGATCGTGACCCATGACCGCTATTTCCTCGACGAGATCACGAGCTGGATCCTCGAGCTCGACCGCGGCCGCGGCGTGCCGTGGGAGGGCAATTACTCCTCCTGGATGGAGCAGAAGGCGAAGCGCCTCGAACAGGAGGCGCGGGAAGACAAGGCCAAGCAGAAGGCCATGGCGCGGGAGCTCGAATGGGTTCGCGCCTCGGCCCGCGCCCGGCAGGCTAAGTCGAAGGCCCGTATCGCCGCCTATCACGAGATGGCGAACCAGTCCGAGCGGGAGCAGGTCGGCCAGGCGCAGATCATCATCCCGCACGGGCCGCGCCTCGGCAGCCGGGTGATCGAGCTCGACGGCGTCTCGAAGGGCTACGGCGACAACCTGCTGATCTCCGATCTCTCCTTCTCGCTGCCGCCGGGCGGCATCGTCGGCGTGATCGGCCCGAACGGCGCCGGCAAGTCGACCCTCTTCCGGATGCTGACCGGCGAGGAGAAGCCGGATGCGGGCACCATCGCCTTCGGCGACACGGTGCAGCTCGCCTATGTGAACCAGTCCCGCGACGCGCTCGACCCGAAGAAGACCGTCTGGCAGGAGATTTCCGGCGGCTCCGACATCATCAAGCTCGGCGAGGCGGAGATGAACTCCCGCGCCTATTGCGGCGCGTTCAACTTCAAGGGCCCGGACCAGCAGAAGCCGGTCGGCCTCCTCTCCGGCGGCGAGCGCAACCGCGTCCACATGGCGAAGCTGTTGAAGACCGGCGGCAACGTCATCCTGCTCGACGAGCCGACCAACGACCTCGACGTCGAAACGCTGCGCGCGCTCGAAGACGCGCTGGAGCGCTTCGCCGGCTGCGCCGTCATCATCTCCCATGACCGCTGGTTCCTCGACCGGCTCTGCACCCACATGCTCGCCTTCGAGGGCGACAGTCATGTCGAGTGGTTCGAGGGCAACTTCGAGGATTACGAGAAGGACAAGATCCGCCGCCTTGGCCCGGATTCGGTCGAGCCGAAGCGGATCCGCTACAAGAAGTTCACGCGCTGACGGGCCGGCGGCGGGGCGGTCATTCGCCCCGCCGCCTCACGATCCTAATGGCCTATGGAAGACAAAGGGCCGCCCTCGCCGGGGCGGCCCTTTTCGCGCGCGCCAACAGCGCTGTTGCGCGCGACGGGGCCGGGATCGTCTCGCGTCGAGAGGGAGGAAGGCGGGGCGCGCCGGAGCGCTGGTCGGAGTGGCAGGATTCGAACCTGCGGCCCCTGCCTCCCGAAGACAGTGCTCTACCAGGCTGAGCTACACTCCGGACCGCGGCCCACTTAGCGCCGCGCCGGGGGCGGCGCAAGGGGCGGCGCGGAGGGATTTTTCGGCGATGTTCAGGCGCCGGTCAGGCCGCCGAGCGGCAGGGCCAGCCGGAGGATCAGGCCCTCGGCGGTGAAGCTCCGCTCGATCCGGCCGTTGAAGGTCCGCTCCACCAGCGCGCCAATCAGCGAGGCGCCGAAGCCCGTGCGCTCCGGCTGCGCCGCGGGCGGGCCGCCCTCTTCCCTCCATTCGACGTCGAGATCCTCGCCCGCCCGACGCCAGGAGAGGGAGACGCGCCCGGCCTCGGTCGACCAGGCCCCGTATTTCGAGGCGTTGGTGGCGAGCTCATGGAGGACGAGGCCGAGCGACCGCGCCGCGCTCCGGCTGAGCGAGACATCCTCGCCGTCGAGCAGGAGGCGCCCGGCGTCCCGCTCCGCGAAGGTCGCGAGCTGTGCTTCGGCGAGGCGGCGGAGCGTCGCGGAATCGGCCCTCCCCTCCACTTCGAGGTCCACCGCGCGGGCGAGCGCGGCGAAGCGGCGGGCGAGATCGTCCCGCATCTCCTCGACGCTTGCGGATTGCCGGGCGGACATGCGCAGGAGCGCGGTCGCGATGGCGATCTGGTTCTTCGCGCGGTGCCCGGTCTCCCGCATCACGAGCCGCAGCTCCGCCTCCCGGTCGGCGCGGGCGCGCGCCTCCTGGTGGAGCGCGGCCAGCACCTCGTCCACCTCGCGGATCACCGAGGCTGGCCGCTTCGCGGGGGGCTCCGAGGCGCGGCCGACCGCCGCGGCGCGGGAGATCGCCCGGCTCACCACCGCGCCGACGAGAAGCGCGGCGCCGAGCCCGAGCGCGAGGAGCGCCGCGGCGGCGAGCAGGAAGCGCCGGCGCGGCCCGTCATAGGGCTGGCCGAGCGCGCCCGAATCCGCCCAGGCGCAGGCAGACCAGCCGCTCCCGGGGATCGCCGCGACCGAGGCGACGAAATCCTCGCTGCCGGCGCAGCCCTCGACCGCCTCAGGGTCCGGCGCGCCGGCGAAGACGAGCCCGCCCGCCCCGTCGAAGACGGCGTGTCGCCAGATGTCGGAGGCGGTCTCCGCCTCCACCACGCGGCCGAACTCGTCGGTGTCGGACGTGAGGATCAGCACCCGGCGTTCGCCCGAACCGGTCTCCGCGCGAGCCATCACGTTGAAGACCTTCCGCTTCGCCACGCCGCCGATGAACACGTCGGAGACGAGGCGCTCTCCGGTCTCCAGCACATGCGCCGCGACGGGGATGTTGGATGTCCGGCCGAGCGGCGCGCCGTAGGCGACGCGCGTGTTGAGAAGCTGGCGGAGATCCTCGTCGAGCACGAGAAGGTTCATCCCGGTTCCGGCGAGGGCGCCGACGGCGCGGGCATGGAGCCTTGCGAGGCCGCCGTCCTCGAGCTCGGTCGTCGAGGCGAAGACGGAAAGGATCGCCGACATCGCCTCGATCCGCGTCGCCGCGGCGAAGGCGACGCGATGCGCCAGGCGGTCCGCCTGCTCCCGCGCCTCCCGAGCGTCGCGCTCGGCGACGCCGTCGAGCAGGACGCCGAAGAAGATCAGCGCCGGCAGCAGCAACGCGGCGACGAAAAGCGCCATCAGGGCGCGAATCGGCACGCGCCCGCCGGGCGTCTCTCCTCTCGGACCCAGGCGCACCGGCGCTTCCTCCGCAATGGCGACGGCGCTCACGCTAGCGGGTCCGAAGGTGTTGGTCTTTTAGCCAGGTTAATTTTGCCCCCCGGAAAATCCTCAGCCCGCTGGCGCCGCGGCGCGGCGCGACCAGAGAGAGAGAAGGCGCGGCGAGGCGAGGAGGGCGATGCGCTCATCCGGCGTCAGCAGCGCCCAGGCCCGCGCCGCGGGGGCGACGACGAGGAGCTTGGCCCGGCAGGTGGCGGCGGCGAGCCGGGCCGCCTCGTCATCCGGCGCTCGCTCCTGACCGAGGGAGGCTTCGTGCGCGGCGCGGGCGCCGGCGTCGGAGGCGAGCGCGGCGGCGGAGCGGAGGCGGCGCGCTGCGAAGGCCTGCTCCGCCGCCGCGGCGGCCTCCATCGCGGGGGCGGGCGCGCGCTCTTCCGGGATGGCGAGAAGCCCATGGCGCGCAAGCGCCCGGCCGATCCAGGGGGAGGCGACGGCGCGGGTCAGCGCCGGGGCGGCGATGAGGCCCGCGACGATCGGGGCGAGCCAGATCAGCACTTCCGGAGCGAGCGCGGCGAGGCCGATACCGAGCGCGACGCCGAGCGCCACATGGGCGCCGCGCCGGGCGCAGGCGCCGCGCCAGCTCTCCCCCGAGGCGGCGCGGGACTGGGCGGCCCAGCCGCTGTCTCGCCCGGCGAGGATCTCGGCGATCTGGCGGGACTGGATCAGCATCATCACCGGCGCGAGGAGCGTGGTGACCAGAAGCTCGATCAGGAAACCGGCGACGATCCGCCCCGCGCCGCCCATCGCCCGGCGCCGCGCCCCGTCGAGGAGCGCGGAGAAGAGGCCGATCAGCTTCGGCAGGAGGAGAAGCGCGGCGGAGGCGCCGAGGAGCCAGCCCATCCGCACCGTGTCGAAGCGCGGCCAGTCGGGGAAAAGCTGCCGCTCCGATTCGAAATAGGCCGGCGCCGCGCCGAGCGCCCGCCAGGTGAGCCAGAGCCCGACCGCCAGCATCAGGAGCCAGATCGGCGACATGAGATAGGAAAGGATGCCGATGCCGAAATGCGCCCGGTTTGGCCAACGGAGCCCCGCCGCGCCGATCACCGCTAGGTGCTGAAGATTGCCCTGCGCCCAGCGCCGGTCCCGCGCCGCGGCGTCGTCCAGGGTGGGCGGCGCGCCCTCCCAGGAGCCGCCGAGATCGGCGTCCATCACCACGCGCCAGCCGGCGCGGCGAAGGAGCGCCGCCTCGACGAAGTCATGGCTGAGGATCGCGCCGCCGAAGGGCTTCCGCCCCGGCAGCTCCGGCAGGCCCGCCGCCGCGGCGAAGGCGCGGGTGCGGATCATCGCGTTATGACCCCAGAAATTGCCGTCCGCGCCCTGCCAGGCGGCGACGCCGCGGGCGATCGGCCCGCCATGGAGGGCGCTGGCGAATTGCTGGAGCCGGGCGAAGAGCGTCTCGCCGAAGGCGAGTTTCGGCGCCGTCTGGAGCAGGCCGAGATCGGGCTCCGCCTGCATCCGGAGCGCCATTTCGAGGATCGTCCCGGGCGCCATCAGGCTGTCGGCGTCGAGCACGAGCATGAGGTCGTAGCGCCCGCCCCAGCGGCGGATGAACTCCGCCACGTTGCCGGCCTTGCGCCCGAGATTGCGCGGCCGGCGCCGGTACCAGACCGGAACCCGCCCGGCGAGCCGCTCGCGGAGCGCCGCGAAGGCGGCGGTCTCCTGCGCCCAGCGGTCGGGGCAGGTCGTGTCGGAGATGACGAAGACCTCGAAGGCGCCTTTCGGAGCGATCCGCGCCAGCCCTTCGGCCATCGCCGCGAGCGCGCCGGCCGGCGCCTCCGGCGCCTCGTTGTAGACCGGCATGACGAGCGCGACGCGAAGCCCGAGCGGCCCTTGCGCCGGCGCGGCGCGGGGCGGACCGAAGAGGAGCCCCGAAAGCGTGGAGGCGGCGCCGAAGCCGATCCAGCCGAAGGTGATCGCGAAGAGGACGAGGAGCGCGATCTGGAGTGGCCCGACCGCGCCCGGCGAGAGCGCCACGCCCATCTGCCAGGCGCCGAGCGCCGCGATCGCCGCGCCGCCGCCGAAGGCGACGATGCGCGCCGCGCGAGTCCGGGCCGAGGCGCGGGGGAACCGGGCCGGCGGCGCCGCGGCGAGATTCTGCGCCGGCATCGAAAGCGGCGCCTCATGCGGGGTCGGGCGCGGGGCGATCGGGGCGGTTTCGATGGGCGTGACGATCATGGCGCGCTCCAGCGGTGAAGCCAGGTTTCCGAGACCGCGTCGCCCGCGGGGCCGACGAGGGCGAGCCTCAGCTCCGCCTCGCCGTCTCCGGGCGGCAGGAAATCGAGCGCGACGCGGAGCCGCGCCTCGCCGGGAAGGGGAAAGAGCGCGACATGCTCGATCGCCCCCGCATCCGTCTGGGCCGCAACTTCGACGCCCTCGCCGGGCGGCGCATCGAAGGCGAAATCGACGACGACATGGCGAAGCCGCTCGTCGTTCACCGCCCGGCCTTCGCGCGTGGCGACGACGCGGCCGAGCCCGGCCCGGTCCGGCGGCGTGTCGCACCAGAGGAGGCGCCAGGCGAAGTCCCGCCGCTCGCCGGGCTCGAGAGGCGCCTCGGGCCGCCAGAAGGCGACGATGTTGTCGTTCAACTCGGTCGGCGTCGGGATCTCGATCAGGTTCACGGCGCCGCGGCCCCAGTCGCCCACCGGCTCCACCCAGCAGGACGGGCGCTTTTCGTAGCGCGCCTCGGCGTCCTCGAAATCGGCGAAGGCGCGGGCGCGCTGGACGAGGCCGAAGCCCTTCGGCGCCTGATCGGCGAAGGCGGAGAGGCGGAGCCGGCCGGGATTGGCGAGCGGCCGCCAGAGCCGCTCCCCGGCGCCGGTGATCATCTGGAGACCGTCGCTGTCATGCGCGGCCTCGCGGAAGTCGTCCATGCCGCGTCGGTCCTTCGGCCCGAAGAGATACATCGAGGTGAGGGGCGCGATCCCCGCCGTCTCGACCCGCCGGCGCGGGAAGAAGGCGGCGCGCGTCTCCATCACCGTCTCCGCGCCGGGACGGATGCGGAACTCGAAGGCCGCGGCGAGGGAGGGGCCGTCGAGCAGCGCATGGACCAGAAGATCCGCGGCGTTCGGAGCTGGCTCATGCAGCCAGAAATCTGTGAAGGCGGGGAATTCCTCGCCCTCCTCGGAGGCCGGGCCGAGCGCGAGGCCGCGCGCCGAGAGGCCGTAGACGTGGCCGCGCCCGAGCGCCCGGAAATAACTCGCCCCCTGGAAGACGGCGATCTCGTCCTCCTTGTCGGGGCGGTTGAGGGGGAAGAGGATGCGAAAGCCGGAAAAATCCATCCCTGCTTCCGCCTCCGGGCCGGGCGAGGGAAGCGGCGCCTCGGCGCCCGAGACGGCGAAAAGCTCGGAGCGGAACCGGATGCGGCGGGCCGTGCCGCCGCTCACGACATGGAGCGCGACGCGGTCGCGGTAGATCATGCCGGGCGGCGTGAAGTCGATCGAGAAACCGGCGCCGGCGCCGCGCCAGAGCCGCGCCTCGGGCAGGCCGCGGATCTTCCGGTATCTGTCATAGTCGAGATCGGCGAAGGGACCTGCGAGCGCCTGTTCGCGGCGCTCGTAGCGCTCGGCGGCACGGGCGGCGGCCATCGCTGCGACGTCCTCGAAACCGAAGCCGCCCTCCGCGGCCCGCGTGGAGGCGGGGCGGAGGGCGGAAGCGGAGATCGCTCCGAGAATCGCGGTCCGTCGGTCGATCTTGGCCGATTGGAGGGGCGGCGCAGGCATCGGCGAACACACTCGAACAAACACCACGCAGCACGCGGGAACACGTGGTTAACGCGGTGCGAACGATTTGGTTGCAGCGCGGCGCCAAAGAATTTGTCCGGAACGATGCCCCCGCCGCCGCGTTTTTTCGCCGAGCCCGTCGCAAGGGATGCGCGGGCCGGAACTCAGCAAAGGAGAGGCGCGATGAACACCGACATCATT
>CALFYQ010000169.1 GCA_937952085.1 uncultured Paracoccaceae bacterium
TCTTCCCCTGTTTCGCCGGCGGCAGCGTCGTCGCGCAGGGCGACCGCGCGGCGCTCGCGGCGCTTTTCCGGGGCGACGACGCGGCGTTCCTGCTCGAGGATCTGGCCGGCGAAGATGCGCTGGAGACTGCGCAGGGCTTCGCCGACGCGCTGGTCGAGGAGGACGGGCTCGCATCGGCCCGGATCTGGGCGCGGGCCGCGACGCCCGAAGCGCGGCGAACGCGCGAGATGCTGCGCGAGAACCTCGGCCCCTATCTCTATTTCATTCTCGAGACCTGGCTCAGATCCCTGCCTCCGAGCCGCGCCCTGCCGGCGCCGCGCGAACTCCTCGAAGCGCGGTTCCGCGCAAGGTTCCTCTCCGGGCTCGCCGCCGGCGCCGAGAAGGTTGCGGTCGCGGAGGCCTTCGTCGAGGCGGTGCGGCCGCATTTCGCGGTGCTCTATCCGCCGGCGCTGCCGGGCTCCCGGGCGCTCGCCGAGGCGGCCCGGCGGATCGGCGCGCCGGTGATCGACGTGCAACCCTTCTTCGTGATGGATGAGCCGCGAACGCGGTTTCACTGGGCGCGCGCGGGCGACAACGCCTTGATCCAGAGCGAGGCGTTTCGCGATCTCTATCTCCGCCTCGGCTATCGGGAGGATGCGATATTCCTCACCGGAACGCCGCGCCTCGATCATCTCGTGGAGCGCGGGAAGCGGGTGGAGCCGCCCGGGCCGCCCGGGCGCCGAGGCATACTCTTCGCCGGCCAGATGCTGGATCGCGCCCTTCAGCGCGACGTGTTCCGCTCGCTCGCGGAGCTGGTCGGCGGGCGGCCGGACATCGAGCTCGTCTTCCGGCCGCACTACATGGCCTCCGACGAGGAGGCCGCGGCGATCGTCGATCATGCGACGAATGGCCCCGCCTTCCGCGTCGACCGTGAGAGCGACGTCTACGACCTGGTCGACGCGGCCGATCTCGTCGTCACCTTCTTCAGCAACGTTGCTCTCGAAGCGGCGATCCGCGGGCGCGACGTGATCTGCGTGCCGCCGCGCGAGGGTCGGTGGCCGGAGCCGATGAATCTCGCCGACTGGGGCGTCGCCGTCGAGGCGCATGTGGGGGCGCCGCTGCGGGAGGCGGCGTCGGCGCTGCTCTTCGGAACGGAGGCCCGTGCGGCGCTGGCGGCGCGACGGAGCGCCTATTTCGAGGCGAACCCGCACAGCGTGACGACCCCGTCCGCCACCCGCGTGGCGGAGACAGTGCGCGCCATCGTCAGGGCCGCGGACGCGGCGGCCGCGGGCCCGGGCGGATCGGCGGCCGCCGGCCCGGCGGAGCCCGGTTGTGGCTCACAGGAATTGCCGCTATTGCACCATGCGCGCGTTTCTGAGCGCAAAAAATAGAGCGGTCCGGCATGTCCCTCGAAACGGTTCTCTTGTGCGGTGGTCTCGGCACGCGGTTGCGTGAAGAAACCGAGACGCGCCCGAAGCCGATGGTTGAAATCGGCGGCGCGCCCATACTGTGGCACATCATGAAATTCTATTCCGCCCGTGGCGGCGTGAGGGACTTTCTCTTGTGCCTTGGTTATCGCGGCAACGTGATCCGAGATTATTTCCTGAACTACAAGAACCGCACCCAGGACACCCGGATCGACCTCGCCTCCGGCGCCGTCGAGGTGCTGCCGAATGGCGGCGAGACCGAAGACTGGCGCGTTTCGCTGCTGGAGACCGGCGCGGAGACGCTCACCGGCCTTCGGATCAAGAAAGCGCTGCCGCGGATCAGCGGCGACCGCTTCTTCGCCACCTATGGCGACGGGGTGGCGGACATCGACCTCGCGGCGCTCCTTGAACATCACCGCCGCTCCGGCAAGCTGGCGACGGTCACCGCCGTCCATCCCTCGTCCCGCTTCGGCGAACTCGAACTCGACGGCCATGTGGTGCGCTCCTTCGCCGAGAAGCCGCAGGTGGCCGAGGGCTGGATCAACGGCGGCTACTTCGTGTTCGAGAAGCGCGCTTTCGACCTGATCGGCGATGACGAGAACGTCGCCCTCGAGGACGGCCTCCTGGTCCGCCTCGCGGAGCAGGGAGAGCTCGCCGTGTTCCGGCATGATGGGTTCTGGCAGTGCATGGACACGTTCCGCGAAATGCAGATTCTCGATCGCATGGCGCGATCCGGCACGGCGCCCTGGCGCGTCTGGTGAGCCGGTCAGGCAAGGGAGCGCCCGAATGCGCGTGATGATCGCCGGTCATGCCGGCTATATCGGCCCGGTGGCGGCGCGTCTCTTCGCCGACGCCGGCCATGAGGTGATCGGCCTCGACATCGGGTATTTCTCCGAATGCGCCGCGCCGGACGCGCCGCCGCTGCCGCTTGCGCGCGAGATCCGCTGCGACCTGCGGGAGGTGACGCCGGCGCATCTCGAGGGCGTCGACGCGGTGGTGCATCTCGCCGCGCTCTCGAACGACCCGCTTGGCAAGATCAACCCGCGCCTCACCCACGAAATCAATTTCGAGGGCGGGCTCAAGCTGGCGCGGGCGGCGCGGGACGCCGGCGTCTCCCGCTTCGTCTTCGCCTCCTCCTGCAGCATCTACGGCGCGGCCGGGGACGCCGGGGCGCTGGACGAGTCGGCGCCCTTCAACCCGGTCTCCGCCTACGCCCTCTCAAAGGTGCAGATGGAGGCGGCGCTGCAGGCGCTGGCGGACACGCGCTTCAGCCCGGTCTATCTCCGCAACGCGACTGCCTTCGGCGTCTCGCCGCGGATGCGGCTCGACCTCGTGCTCAACAACCTCGTCGCCTGGGCGCGGACGACCGGCGTGGTGAAGGTGCTCTCCGACGGCACGCCCTGGCGGCCGATCGTCCATATCGAGGACATCTCCCGCGCCGCGCTGGCCGCCGTCGAGGCGCCGCGCGAAGCGGTGCACGACCAGGCGTTCAACATCGGCCGGGCCGACTGCAACTATCAGGTGCGGGAGATCGCCCAGGCGGTGGCCGAGGCGGTGCCGGAAGCCCGTGTCGAGATCACCGGCGAGTCGGGCGGCGACCCGCGCTCCTATCGCGTCTCCTTCGACAAGGCGCTGACGCGCCTGCCGGGCTTCGCGCCGGTCTGGGACCTCAAGGCCGGCGTCAGGGAACTGGTGGCGTGGATCGACGGCGCCGCCGCCCCGCGCGATTCCGAAGACGCCGAGTCCCGCCGTTTTATCCGGTTGAAGCAACTTCGCCACCTGATGGATGCGGGCGTCGTCGACGGCTCGCTTCGGCTGATCGCCTGACGCAGCGTGCGCCGCGGAACGCTGATAATCCGTCGCTTCGAAGCGGACGCGCCGTCCCGCCGCAGACGGGGCGCGCGGCCGGTTCGGGCTGGCGCGTCGGGCGGCCGGCGCGACTTCGAGCCCGCATTCCCGCAACTGACCGCCGAGGCGTAGTGATGAAGTTCAAGCCAACCGACGTGGACGGCGCTTTTGTCGTCAGTCTCGACTCCTTCGTGGACAATCGCGGCTCCTTCGCACGGATCTACTGCGAGCGGGAGTTCGGCGAGGCCGGCGCGGAGCCGCGGGTGTCGCAGATGAACTTCTCCTACAACAAGGCGGCCGGGACGCTTCGCGGGCTGCATTTCCAGCGCCAGCCCTTCCGCGAAGCGAAGACCGTGCGCGTCGTCCGCGGCGCGCTCTGGGACGTGATCGTCGATCTTCGCGCCGGGAGCCCAACCTTCGGCCGCTGGACCGCGGCGACGCTTTCGGCGGAAAACAAGCTCGCGCTCCATGCGCCGGCCGGCACCGCGCACGGATTCATCACGCTGGAGCCGGACACGGAGGCCGTCTACATGGCCTCCGCCCCCTATACCCCAAGTCACGATTCCGGCCTGCGCTGGGACGATCCGGAGATCGGCATCGAATGGCCGATGACGCCCGTCGTGATCTCGGAAAAGGACGCGTCTCTGCCCGGCTTCGCCGAAGCGGCCCGGATCGCCGCCTTGCCGGCGGAGTGAGGCGATGCGCATCCTGCTGACCGGGGCGAGCTCCTTCAGCGGTTTCTGGTTCGCCACGAAGCTGGCGGCGCGAGGCGCGACGGTGGTCGCGCCGCTCGCCGGCGGGATCGAGACGGGCGCCGCCCGGCGCGACGCCCGGGTGGCGAAGCTGCTGGAGTTCGCCGAGGTGACGCCAGAGGCGCCGTTCGGCGCCCCTGGCTTCCTCGACCTGCTCGACGCGCCTTACGACGCGTTGTGCCTGCACGGGGCCGCAGTCGGAGATTTCCGCAACCCGGATTATGACGTGGCGGCGGCGCTCGGCGCCTCCACAAGGAATGCGGGCGAGGTGTTCCGCCGCTTCGCCGCCGCCGGCGGGCGGAAAGTCGTCGTCACCGGCTCCGCCTTCGAGCCGGGCGAGGGCGGCGGCGCCGAGGCGGTCTCCGCCTACGGGCTCGCAAAGGGGTTCGCCTGGTCCGTGCTGGCGCGGCGCGCGGCCGAGCTTGGGCTCGTCGCCTCCAAATACGTGATCGCCAATCCGTTCGGCCCGTGGGAGGAGGCGCGGCTCTGCGACTATCTCGCGCGCGCCTGGCTCGCAGGGGAGACGCCGGAACTGCGCGCGCCGCGTTATGTCAGGGACAATGCGCCAGTCGACCTCCTCGCCCATGACTATGCGGAGTTCGTCGCCGCCTGCGTCACGGCGGATGCGCCAATGCGCCGGGCGCCGAGCTGGTGGGTCGAATCCGTGCTTGCCTTCGCCGAGCGGCTCGGCCGCGGCCTCGGGCCGCATCTCGGAACGCCGACGCCGGTCCGCTCGGGCGTGCAGACACAGTTCGACGAGCCGCTGGCGCGTGTGAACGCGGATCCGATCCTGCCCGCGCCGGGCGCCTGGGACGAGGCGGCGTTCTGGCGCGACTACGCCCGCCATCTCCTGGCGCTTCACGCGCCGAACCAGGCCCGATGATGCGGCGCGACCCGTCCGCCGCTTCGCCGAGGAGGCCCGCATGTCCGCGCTGACACTGGTCGTGCCCACATATAACCGCCCGGAGCTGCTCCAGCGGCTCCTCCTGCACTTCAACCTCGACGAGTGTCCCTTTCCGATCGTCGTCGCGGATGGCAGCCGGCCGGAAGGGCGCGAGGCGAATGCGCGCGTCATCTCCGAGTACGGGCGCGACCTCGACATCGTTCACAGGCCCTATCCGCCGGAGCTCGGTTTCGCCGCCCGTTGCGCCGCGGTGCTGATGGAGGTCGAGACCCCGTTCGTCGCGCTCCACGCGGACGACGATTTCATGTTCGCGGAAGGCCTTTCCGCGCTCGTGAGCCGGCTGAACCGGGACCCGGGCCTGGTCGCCGCCCAGGGCTCGATGCTGATGGTCGGCCGCAGGGATCCGCTGGTGCGCGTCGTTCCCTACATCTTCGAGGACGTGACGGATGCGACGCCGCTGGCGCGCCTACACAGCCATCTCCGGACCTATCGCCAGACGCTGTATTCGGTGCACCGGCTCTGGAGCGCGCGCCTCGCCTTTCAGAAGATCGCGCCCTTCGCCGAGCCCTGGCTGCGGATGATGGAGATCGGGTTTTCGGGGATGGTCGCGCTGAACGGGCCCTTCCGTCACGTGCCCGTGCTTCAGGGGGTGCGCGAGTCCCATGCGGCTTCGGAGAGCAGCAACGACATGCGATGGGGTGACATGGTGACCGACCCGCGCTTCTCGGCGGTGGTCGACTCCTATGCGAACGTCCTCGCGGCCGAGGCGGCCGCCCATTCGCAGGCGTCGCTCGAACCGCCGGAGATCGCCGCGGATCGACCGGCGGCGGTGCGCCGCGCGCTCGTCGAGTTTCTGAAGCTGGCCCTGACGCCGTCGTCGCGCGCGGTCACGGAGGCCCAGCTCAACCAGTCATGGGCGGCGTTCGACCTGTTCGAGCGACGGCGCATGACGGCGAAGCAGCGGCGGGCGTTGCAGACGATCTTCCTGTCGCTGAACTAGCTCACCGTCCGCCTGCGCGGCTCCGGATCCGCATCGTGGTCGGGTCGACGTCGAGGTAACGTATCGGCGACCGCCGCAGCACCGCGCCTTCGTCGACCTCGGGCTCATTCGGCTTCGCGAAATAGCGTCTGAGCCGCGCGAAAAGCCCGCCGCCCTTGCCGGCCTTCACGCCCTGCTTCCGCATCGGCGCCTTCTCCGCTGGCTGCTTCTGCATCGCCGTCCGCCTTTCGAAAGTTCCCGCTCGACCCGTCACGCTTCGTAGCCGCCATAAATCGCGCCGATCAAGCGCATGGTCTCCAGCGCCTCGGAGAAACGGGGCGCCGGGGAGGGGAGGCCCCGCGCCGCGGCCGCCGCCGCCTCGATCTGTCGAAGGAAGCCCGGCTTGCAGCGCGCGTCGGCCGGATCGGCCGGCAGCATCTCGGGCGTTCGCGAGCCGGCGGCGAGCCGCTCGGAGGTCTCGAGCGGCGCCATCCGGTAGCGCGCGGCCGCGGTCGTCACCGAGACCGACCAGCCGCCCGCGCCGCGCCAGAAGCCCTGATAGAGCCCCTCGTCGCCATTGGCGTAGCGGAGCCGGGCGACCTGGCAGAAGGTCGTCTCCGGGTCGAACCGGCCGAAGGGCTCCACCGCCGCCAGTTCGGCGCGGCCGAGCGAGCGGAAATAGTCGATCAGGTGGATCGAGTTCGCATACATCAGGTTCCGCGCTTCGAGCTCGGTCTTCCGCGGCAGCGCGGCGAAGGCGGCGATGTCCTGCTGGTCCTGCACCGTGATGAAGCGGAGGCCCTTCGCCGCATCGGCGTCGAGCGCCCGCCGGGTCGCCAGCGTGGCGCCGAGGAAGCGGCGGTTGAGCGCGACATAGGCCGGCCGGTCGCCGAGCAGGGCGCCGATCTTCTCCGCCTCGGAGAGATTCCGGCCCGGTGGCTTCTCCATCAGGATCGTCCAGCCGAAGGCGGCGGCTTCGGCGATCACGTCGACGAGCTCCAGCGTGCCGACGCAGAGGACGACAAGCTCGGGCGCCGCGCTCCGCCAGAGCGCCTCGACGCCGCTTACGCCGAGGACGCCGAATTCCTCGGAGATGGCGGCGAGCCGCGCCGGGTCCCGCCCCGCGACGCCGACCGCGACCGTATCCTCGCAGGCGGCGATGGCGCGGAGATGCTCCCGCGCGATCGGGCCGGCGCCGACGATTCCGACGCGAACCGGGCCGCCCTTCAGCACCACGGGAAGCTCCGCGCCGCGTCGGCCTCGCCGAGCGGCGCGGCGACCGGGGCGCCGCCCCGCTCCGCCGAGAGATGCGCCGCCGAGAGTAGCTCCACCACCCGCGCGCCGTCCGCCGCGCCGACATAGCCCGCGCCCTCGATCAGCGCCGCCATGTGGTCGCCGGAGGCGGCGACGAGGTCCATCGCATCGAGCGTCAGGCTCTCGGAGACGCCCGGCATGCCGTAGCGGGTCGCCGGCGCCTCACGGTCCTCCTCGCGGCGGTGGCGGATCAGCGCGGTCCAGGTCAGCCGGTCCACCACGATCTGGCCGAGCCGGCAGTTCCAGACCTCTAGCTGCCCATGCCGCTGTTCCGCGCGGCAGTTGACGTGGAGCGCGCGGCCGTCCTCCGCCTCGAACCGCATCTCGCCGGCGCGGTCGACAAACTCGGCGCCGCGCGGATTGGGCAGCGGCTCCGCGTCGAACCAGGCGGAGGCGCGCGCGAGCCGGGCGCCCGACATCCACTCGAAGAGGAAGATCGCGTGACTTCCGCCCATCGCCGCGCCGAACGCGCCGCCCATCACCGAGGCGGAGACGACGCCGCCGAGCGCCGGGCCGTTCGCCAGATCCTTCAGCCGCGCATATGCGGGGAAGAACGGCCACTGGTGGTTCACCGCGATGCGGAGCCCCGCCGCGTCCAGCGCCACGATCCGCCGCACTTCCACTGTCGAGACCGCCAGCGGCTTTTCGACCAGCGCCCTCTTCACGCCATGCGCCGCCGCCGCTTCGAGATGCGGCAGGTGATGCGGGGCGGTGGTGGCGATGGCGAGCGTCTCGGGCCGGATCGCGGCGTAGAAGGCTTCGAGATCGTCGAAGAAGGGCGGCGCGCCCGGCGCCTCCCGCTTCAGCGCTTCGTAACCCTCGGGGCGAGGGTCGTAGATCCCGGCGAAACGGAGCCGGCCCTCCTTCTCCAGCGCCATCAGGGCCGCTGCGTGGCGGCGCCCCATGACGCCGCAGCCGATGAGGCCGGCGGCGGGTTCAGTCATGCGTGAAACCTTCGATGCGGGGCAGGGGGCGGGCGAGGCGCGGCGTCATCCGGCGCGGATCAGGACGCCACATCCGCCCAGGCGAGCTGCTTTCCGGGCGCCACGTCCCGCGCCGCGCGCTTGCCGAGCACGGCGTCGAAGTCCCGCGCCGCGATCTCGCCGGTGCCGGGCCGGCGGACCCAGAGATTGCGCTCGTCGAAGACGTCCCCTGCCGCGACCGGCGCGATCGTCACCACCGAGGCGCGGGCGAAGCGATAGGTCACCTCCTCCTCCGCGGCGCGACCCTTGCGCCCGCCGCGGGCGAGGCGGAGCACATGCGCGGAAGCGATCAGCTCCCGCAGCTCCTGCGGCTCCATCGAGCAGAGGATGTCGGGGCCCGGCCGGGTGCGGCTGTCGGTGAAGTGCCGCTCGATGATCGCCGCGCCGAGCGCCAGCGCGCCATGGCAGGGCACATTGTTCAGGCTGTGGTCGGAATAGCCGATCACCGCGTCCGGGAAGGCCGACTGAAGCTCGGCGATGGCGCCGAGACGGAGAAGCTCCGGCGGCGTCGGGTAGAGGTTGACGCAGTGGAGAAGCGCGAAGGGCGTTCCGGCGGCGCGGACGATCTCGACCGCCGCGCGCACGCCCTCCACGTCCTGCATCCCGGTGCTGAGGATCATCGGCTTGCCGAAGCCGGCGACGTGGCGGATCAGCGGCAGGTTGTCGATCTCGCCGCTGCCGATCTTGAAGGCGGGAACGTCCTGCTCCTGCAGCCAGTCCGCCGCGGCGCGGGAGAACGGGGTGGAGAGGTAGATCATGCCGAGGCCCTCGACATGGGCCTTGAACTTCGCCTCCTCCTCGAGGGTCAGGCGGTTCGTCTCCATCACCTCCCAGATGCTCACATCGGTGTTGCCGGGGATGATGGACTTGGCGTCCTCGGTCATCTCGTCTTCGATGACATGGGTCTGGTGCTTGATGATCTCGGCCCCGGCCGCGGCGGCGGCGTCCGCCATCGCGCAGGCCACGTCGAGCCGCCCGCCGTGATTGATCCCGATCTCGGCGATCACCAACGGCTCGTGATGGTAGCCGATGGGTCGTCCGGCGATCCGGAACTCGGGCATGCTCATGGGGCCTCTCCAACCGTGTTTCAGGCGGCGGCACATTGGCCGAACCGGCGGGACCGCGCAACTCGCCCGGGTCCGGGGTTGGCCCCGGGATCTGCAGCCGCCGCGCCGATTTCGGCAGGGCGCGCCGCGCGCGCTGCGCGAAGCTGCGCCGCTCGGTCGCAGGCCCGAGGCCGAGAAACAACCAATGAGAATGTTGCGGCGCACAAAAATGCCTTTGCAAAACTAAACTGTTCAGTTTAGTACGCCGCCGCGCGCCGACGGGCGGTTCCGTCGCCGGGTCCGGCGCTGGCGCGAGGAGAAAGCGAGATTTCGAGATGCCTGAGGGTCACGGCTCCAGCGAGCCTTCCGGACGAAGTCGGCTCGCAGCGCGGGCGGCGGAGAAGCGCCAGCGCATCCTCGCCGCCGCGAAGTCGAATTTCGTGCGCCACGGGTTCGGCGGCGCGAGCGTCGATCGCATCGCCGCCGACGCCGGCGTCTCCAAGCCGACGATCTATCGATACTTCGCCGACAAGGAGGACCTGATCAGCGCGATCGCCAGCGGTGTCGCCGAGGCGACGTTGGTCCCCGCCGCCACGCTCGGGCCGAACGCATCGCTTAGGGCGACGCTGCTGAAGGCCTGCGAGGCCGCCGTCGACGCCGTCTTCTCCGACGAGGTGATCGCGCTGCACCGGCTGGCGATCTCGGAATTCTACCGGTTCCCGAAGCTTGCCCGGGGGTATTACCGCAACGGCCCCCGGCGCTCGCTAGAGGGCGTCGCCGAGATGCTCGATCACTTCCGCCGCCGCGGCGAACTCGAATTCCAGGACGGGGCATGCGCCGCGCGAGACTTCTGGTCGATGGCGTTTGGCTTGGCCTACCAGGATCGGCTGATCGACCCTGACTGGGCGATGAGCCGGGACGACCTGCTCGCCGCCGCCGCGCGCGGGATCGAGCATTTCCTCGCCCGGTACGGCGTCGCGCGGCACTAGGCCCGGTTCAGGCGATCCGGCGCGTCTCCGCCGCCGCCGCGTTCTCGCCGACCCGGCGGACGATCTCGGCGATCTCGGCGAGCTGATCGGACAGCGGATTGCTCTTCCGCCAGACCATGCCGATCGTCCGCGTCGGGGCCGGGGCGGGCAGCCGGGCGACCGAGACGGTGGCGTGGCGCGTCTCCAGCGGCACCGCCATTTCGGGGATCAGCGTCACGCCGATGCCGGCGTCCACCATCTGCACCAGCGTGGCGAGAGAGCTTCCCTCCATCAATTCGCGCGGGGCCGAGGCGGAGGCCTTGCAGAAGGAAAGCGCCTGGTCGCGGAAACAGTGCCCCTCTTCGAGGAGGAGGAGCCGCATCTCCCGCAGCATCTGCGGGTTGGGCGCCGGCTTGCCCTCATCCTCCTTCGGGCGGACAAAGATGAATTCCTCGTCGAAGAGCGCCACCTCGCGGAGCGACGCCTCGGACACCGGCAGGGCGGCGATCGCGGCGTCGAGCCGAGCCTCCAGAAGATCTGCGATCAGCTTCTGCGTCACCGTCTCGCGCGGCCGGAGATCGAGCCCCGGGTAACAGCGTGAAAGCTCCTTGATGACCCGCGGCAGCAGGTAGGGGGCGACGGTGGGGATCACCCCGATGCGGAGCCGCCCGACAAGCGGGCTCTGATGCGCGCGGCCGAGATCCTCGAGCTCATCGACGGCGCGAAGGATGTCCCGCGCCCGCCGCGCGAAGGCCTCGCCGAGTCCGGTCAGGCGAATCTGTCGCGGCCCCCGCTCCACCAGCGGCGCGCCGATCAGCCCCTCCAGTTCCTTGATCTGCACCGAAAGCGCCGGCTGCGAAATCGAGCAATCCTCCGCCGCCCGGCCGAAATGCCCCGTCCGGGCAAGGGCTTCGAAATAGCGGAGGTGCTTCATCGAGAGGTTTGCCATTAGAAAATCTTATCGGAGCGGTTGGAAAATGCAATTATGCATTATCAGGAATTCTTGATACGCCTCCGCCCACAGAAGGCGACTCGGCGCGAAAGCTCCGCCAGACCGGCGCGGCCATCGCGCCACCGTCATCTTCGCGAGCCACGAATGCTGCAGCCGATCCGGAGGACAACATGGACGGAAACGACGCGCCGATGTCGGGCAAATGCCCGGTCATGCATGGCGGCAACACCGCGGCGGGCGCCTCGGTCATGGATTGGTGGCCGAACGCGCTAAATCTCGACATCCTTCACCAGCACGACGCGAAGACCAACCCGATGGGGAAGGATTTCAACTATCGCGAGGCGGTGAAGACGCTCGACGTCGAGGCTCTGAAGAAGGACCTCCACGCGCTGCTGACCGACAGCCAGGAATGGTGGCCGGCGGACTGGGGCCATTACGGCGGCCTGATGATCCGCCTCGCCTGGCACGCCGCCGGCTCCTATCGGCTGGCCGACGGACGCGGCGGCGCCGGCGCCGGCAACATCCGGTTCGCGCCGCTGAATTCCTGGCCGGACAACACGAGCCTCGACAAGGCCCGCCGCCTGCTCTGGCCGGTCAAGAAGAAGTACGGCAACAAGATCTCCTGGGCGGACCTCATCATCCTCGCCGGCAACATCGCCTATGAGTCGATGGGACTGAAGACCTTTGGCTTCGCCTTCGGCCGCGAGGACATCTGGCACCCCGAGATCGACACCTACTGGGGCTCCGAGAAGGAGTGGCTCGCCCCCTCCGACACGCGCTACGAGAACGTCGAGAACCCGGCCACGATGGAAAACCCGCTCGCCGCGGTGCAGATGGGCCTGATCTACGTCAATCCGCAGGGCGTGAACGGCACGCCCGACCCGATGGCCACGGCCGCTCAGGTCCGCGAGACCTTCAAGCGCATGGCCATGGACGACGAGGAGACCGCGGCCCTGACCGCCGGCGGCCACACGGTCGGCAAGTGCCACGGCAACGGCGACGCCGGGCTCTTGGGCCGCGAGCCGGAGGCCGCGGATGTCGAGCATCAGGGGCTTGGCTGGTTCAATCCCGGGCTCGACGGCAAGGCGGCCAACGCCATCACCGGCGGGCCCGAGGGCGCCTGGACGACCAACCCGACCAAGTTCGACATGGGCTATTTCGAGATGCTCTTCGGGCATGAATGGGAGGTCACCGAGAGCCCGGCCGGCGCCAAGCAGTGGAAGCCCGTGAGCATCCGCGAAGAGGACATGCCGGTCGACGCCTCCGACCCGACGAAGCGCCGCATGCCGATGATGACCGACGCCGACATGGCGATGAAGGTCGATCCGATATACAACGCGATCTGCCAGAAGTTCATGGCCGATCCGGCGTATTTCCAGGACACCTTCGCCCGCGCCTGGTTCAAGCTCACCCATCGCGACATGGGCCCGAAGGTCCGCTATCTCGGCCCAGACGCGCCCTCCGAAGACCTGATCTGGCAGGACCCGATCCCCGCCGGCCCGAAGGGCTGGGACGTGGCCGCGGTGAAGGCGAAGATCGCGGCGAGCGGGCTCTCCACCGCCGAGATGGTCGCCACCGCCTGGGACAGCGCACGCACCTTCCGCGGCTCCGACTTGCGGGGCGGCGCGAACGGCGCCCGCATCCGCCTCGCGCCGCAGAAGGACTGGGAGGGCAACGAGCCCGCCCGCCTCGCCAAGGTGCTCTCCGTGCTCGAGCCGATCGCGGCCGCGGCCGGGGCGAGCGTGGCGGATGTGATCGTGCTGGCCGGCAATGTTGGCGTCGAGCAGGCCGCGAAGGCGGCGGGCTTCGACGTGGCGGTTCCCTTCGCGCCCGGCCGCGGCGACGCGACCGACGAGATGACCGACCCGGAGAGCTTCGCCCCGCTCGAGCCGATCCACGACGGCTACCGCAACTGGCTGAAGAAAGACTATGCGGTGAGCCCGGAGGAGCTGATGCTCGACCGGACCCAGCTCATGGGCCTGACGGCGGCGGAGATGACCACGCTGGTCGGCGGCCTCCGGGTGATCGGGGCCAATTACGGCGGCTCCAGGCACGGTGTCTTCACCGGCCGGGTCGGCGCGCTGACGACGGACTTCTTCGTCAACCTCACCGACATGGCCAACACCTGGAAGCCGGTCGATGGCGGCGTCTACGAGATCCGCGACCGCAAGACCGGCGCGGTGAAGTGGACCGCGACGCGAATGGACCTCGTCTTCGGCTCCAACTCGATCCTGCGCGCCTATGCCGAGGTCTATGCCCAGGACGACAACGCGGAGAAGTTCGTGAAGGACTTCATTGCGGCCTGGACCAAGGTGATGAACGCGGATCGCTTCGATCTCGTCGCCTGACCTTTGACGGCGCCCCTCCGGGGGCGCCGCCTCTCCGTCGGCCAGAAGCCGGCGCGCCGCCGCCTTCGCCCGGGCCCGGCCGCGCGAGGAAGGCATGTTCCGCCGCGCGGATCGTGCGGGGTCCGGGCCGAACCGAAACGGAGGCCGGAATGAGCAACGAGCGCACGGTCGAAAACCTCAACAAGGCGCTGCAGATGGAGATGAGCGCGGGGCACCAGTACCAGCTCCACGCCCATGTTCTGGAAGATTGGGGCCTCGACCGCCTCGCCGCGAAGATGCGGGAGGAGATGACCGAAGAGATCGGCCATTCCGACCGGTTCCTCGCCCGCATCTTCTTTCTCAAGGGCGCGCCCGAAATCGCCTTCCAGAAGGCGCCGGTGCGCACGAACTCCCTCGTCGAGATGTTCAATGCCGATCTCGCCGACGAGGAGGAGGCGATCGCCTTCTACAGCAAGGCCGCGCGGGAGGCGCAGGAGGTCGGCGACATCGGCAGCCGCATCCTCTTCGAGGAGATCGCGCTCGACGAGGAGGGCCACAAGGCCTGGCTCGAGCTGCAACTCGACCTGATCGAGCGCATCGGCGAGAAGGCCTATAGCGCCAAGCTCGTCTCCTTTGGCGGCGAGGCCGAAGCGGGCTGAGCCGAGGCGGCGGGCCGGGCGATCGTGACGCCGCCCGCGCCTCCGCCCGCGCGCCGGTGGCGAGGTGGTGGAGCGGCATCGGCTCCCTCAGCGTCTCCCGCGCCGACATGACCGCTGGCGCGGGTGATGACGACCGGGTTCTCGGGGCCGCCGCGTCCAGCTCCGGCCGGTGCGGGTGACCCTCTTCAGGGCACTTTTCGTGGTCGTCGCCGCGCCCGGCATCCAGGCGCCCCGCGGCAGTTGCTTGGCCGCCTCGCTGACCTTGCGGAAACTCTCCATCGTGCGCGCCCTGGCAGCGGGGCGAAGGACGAGCCGCCGCATCGGTTCGCCATATTGGTGAAGGCGCACATGGGCGTCGTCGAGGTCCGGCGCGGCGAACTCGCCGCCGAGATCGATCACCTTGGCGTCGTCGCCAGCCAGCGCCTTGATCTCAGCGCGCGTTCCTGCGGCCATCGCCCTGTCGCCCCTGATCGCCAGCGCATCGGACAAGCCTTGAGCGAGGCCGCGCCGGATCCTGCCGCCGACGCGGATCGCCGGTGAGAGTCTCGGCGTCATTGGCGATTGTCGCCTCAGCCCGGGCGCCAAGGTGGCGGCGGCGCGGCTCCCGCCCGCGCTCGGCGCCTGCCGCGCGCCGGTGCGCGAAGCGCTGCGGCTGCTCGAAAGCCGGGGGCTGATCGTGGCGCATCCGCGCCGCGGCTTCTTCATCCGCGCCTACGACGCGAAGGAGCCGGGCGACTTCCAACACCTCCTCGAATGCCTCGAGTTTCCTGCGGCGGAGACGGGGGATGGCGCGGAATCGGGAACTGCGGGAGCGTCGGATCGACGCTCGCGTCCATGTCGCCCGGATCATCCGCGCCGCCGGGGCGGATGACGGGGCGCGTCAGCCCGCCTTGCGCCCGTAGGCGTGGTGCACGATCCGGCTGATCGAACGGTAGAGCTGTTCGAGCCGGCGGAAATCCCCGCCATCCTGGGTGATGAAGCCGGCGCTGTCGGCGACGGCGACCAGCTGGAGCGCGATGTCCTCCTTCGGCGCATCGGCCGAAAGCTCGCCCGAGGCGATGGCCTGGCCGACGCCGAAGAGCACCAGCCGGTCCAGCGTCACGCCGAACTCCACCAGCGCCTGCCGGGCGCGCGGGCCGATCGTGTCGCGCTCGAGCCGCATCCGCCCGATCAGCGACCAGGGGTGCGCGGTGTCGCCGGTCGGGTTCGAGACGAGGTAGCGGGCCCGGTTGGCCTCCATCATCCCCTCGATCTTCTCCGCCAGCGTGCCGGCGCCGGTCCAGTTGGCGGACCAGCTCTCCAGCGTCCCCTGCACGTATTCGACGATCACCTCCTCGCAGAGGTTCAGCTTGTTGCCGTAATGGTGGTGGATGTTGGCGCGGGTCGTGCCCAGCGTTTCGGCGATGTCGCGAAAGCGGAGGCCCTGGTAGCCGTGGCGCAGGAGGAGCGCGACGGTCACCCGCTTGATCTCTTCCTTGGTGCTGGTCGGGACGGCGTCCATGCTCGCAATGCGTTCCTGACCTAGGGCGATCCGGCGGCGGGGCCGGCACCATATGCGGCGGCGAAGGCGCTGGCTATGGCGGCCTCGGTCTTGCCCGGCTTCAGCGCGTCGCCGATCACTTCGACCGAAAGGTCGAGCCGCCGGAGCCGGCCGGCGAGGGCCGCGCCCGTCTCTTTCCGGGCGCGATGGTAGAACCAGTCGCGAAGCGACGGGTTCCGCGCCAGCCGGCCGAGCGGGCCGCGCCGCGCCAGACCGGCTCGCAGGAGCGCGGTGACGAGCGCGCCAAGCCCAGCCCGATGGCGCGCGCCGGTGGCGATGACGATGTGGTCGAAGCCGGCGAGGCGGGACGGATCGGCGAGCGCGTCGGTCCCGAGCGCCAAGGTCGCGCCCCGCTCACGGCAGCGACGAAGCTGCGCCTCGGCATGGGCGATCAGCGTCTCCGTCGCCGCCTCGACGCCCTGGAAGAGCGGCGCGCGCCCGGCGAGACGGAGCGCGCCGCCCGGCGCCGACCGCTTCTCGAAGAGCGTCACCTCGTTCGCCGCCGCCATCTCCGCCGCGTAGGCGAGGCCGGCGGGCCCCGCGCCGATCACCGCGATGCGCTGGCCTTTGCGCGCCAGAGCCCGGCCGGCATATTCGATCTCCCGCCCGGCCTTCGGGTTGACGATGCAGCGGAGCCGGTCGCCCTCCCGCATCCCGTCGACGCAGGAATTGCAGGCGAGGCAGCGGCGCACCTCCCGCCCGGCCCGCGCCTTCAGAGGCCAGTTCGCATCGGCCAGAAGCGGCCGGCCGAGCGCGACGAAATCCGCGTCGCCCTCGGCGATCGCCGCCGCCGCGTCTTCCGGGCTCCCGTAGCGGCCGACCGTGACGACCGGAACCGAGACGGCCGCCTTCACCCTGCGGGCGAAGCCGCGGAATGGCGTCGGCGCGGTCGCCATCGGCGGGATCATGATCGCGGCGTTCGGCTCGGAACGATAGTGGCCGCCGGTGACGTGGATCGCGTCCGCCCCGGCCTCCTCCGCCCAGCGGGCGATGGAGACGGCCTCTTCGGCGGTCATCCCGCCCTTGAAATAGTCGTCGCCGTTCATCCGGAAGATGACGGCGAGGCCGGGGACGGCCGCCCGCGCCGCGCGGGTGATCTCCAGCGCAAACCGGGCGCGGTTCTCCAGCGAGCCGCCGTATTCGTCCTTCCGTCGGTTCTCGAAGGGAGACATGAACTGGGAGAGGAGATAGCCGTGCGCCGCGTGGATCTCGACCGCGTCGAAGCCGGCGCGGGCGGCGCGGGCGGCGGCGGCGGCGAAGGCCTCCACCGCTTCGGCGATCCGCGCCCGGCTCATCGCCTCGGGCACGATCACCTCGGTATGGCCTTCCTGCACGCTGTGCGGAATCGCGGAAGGGGCGACGGGCGTCTCGCCGCAGATGTCGCGCCGCGTGTGGCCGCCGCCATGGCCGAGCTGGATCGCGGCCTTCGCCCCCGCCCCGTGGATCGCGGCGACGATCCGCGCGAGCCCCGGCAGGAACCGGTCGTCGTAGATACCGAGCTCGAGATTCCGGTGCTTCCCGGCCCGCTCCGGCGCCGCCATCTCGACGGTGACGAGGCCGACGCCGCCTGCGGCGTGGGCGCGGTAATAGGCCTCGCCATCCGCCGTGGCGAAGCCGTCGGCGTCGGCAAGCCGCGTCGTCATCGGCGGCATGATGAGCCGGTTCGCCAGAACCAGCGGCCCGATCCGGCCCGGGCTGAACAGTCCGGGCCGAAGTTCGTCTCTCGGCATCGCGCCCTCAGGCCGCGCGGGGCAGGGCGCCCTCGCGCGCGACGCCGGCCGTCTTCAGCGCCGCCGCGATGCGCGCGATCTCGGCCTGCGAGAGCTTCATCAGCGGCGGACGGACATGCGCCTTCTCGACCCGGCCGAGCAGCACCAGCGCTTCCTTCATGCGGTTGTGCATGTCGAGGAAGGGCGGGGCGTAGAAGGCCTGGGAGAGCGGCACGATCCGGTCGTTCACCGCCTGCGCCTTCTTCAGGTCGCCCGCCTGCACCGCGCGGAAAAGCGCCACCTGAAGATCGGCGATCACGCTGCCCGAGCCGGAGAGGAGGCCGTTGCAGCCCATCGTCAGCGAGGCCATCAGCCAGGCCGAATGCGTCGTCAGCACGTTCACCGGGCGGGAGAGCGACTGGAACGTGCGGATGTGCTTCTCGTGCAGGGCCGGGTCGTTGCACCAGTCCTTGATCGCCTTGATCGTCGGGATCTTCTCGAAAAGCTCGAGCAGCGTGTCGAAGGCGTAGCCGAGGTTGCTCGCCGCCGGATACTGGAAGGCGATGATCGGCAGGTCGGTCGCGTCGGCGATGCGGCTGTAATGCGCCACCGCCATCTCCGGCCGAAGGACGCCGCCCATCGACATGCTGTTCGGCGGGAAGACGAGAAGCGCGGAGGCGCCTTCCTCCTCCGCCATCTTCGCGATCTTCGCCGCCTCGAGCGAGCCGTCGGCGTAGACGCCGTTGATGAGCGGCACCTTGTCGCCGACCTCCTCCGCCGAGCTGGCGAGGATCGCGCGCTGCTCATCGAAGGTGCAGGCGTGGATTTCCGAGGCGTGGCCGTTGACCGTGACGGCCGAAACCCCGTCCACCAGCGCGCAATCCGCGAGATGCTTGCGCGTCTCCTTCATGTCGATGCTGAGATCCTCGTTGAGCGCGAGCAGGGTCGCGGGGATGACGCCGGCGGGTCGGTAGTCCTTGAAGCGAGGCATTTCGTTCTCCCTTTCAGTTCACGAGGCGGATGCGGGGCTCAGTCGTTCCAGAGGCCCCCGGTGACGCTGATCGTCTCGCCGGTGATGTAGTCGGCCTGGTCGGAGGCGAGGAACAGCACCGCCTTGGCGATGTCGTCCGGATAGCCGGGGCGCCGGAGCGGAATGCTCTGGGCGCGCTCCATCGCGCTCGGCAGGCCCTCGGCCTTCCGCAGCACCTCGGATTCGTCGCGCATCTTGGTGTCGACGATGAGGCCGGGGCCGACCGCGTTCACCCGCACCCCGTGCTCGCCGATCTCGCAGGCGAGCGACTGGGTGAGCGAGACCACCGCGAACTTCGAGGCGCAGTAGGCCCCGTAGGCGGCGACGCCCGACTTCCCCATCCAGGAGGCGACGTTGACGATGGAGCCGGACTTCCGCGCCACCATCTCCGGCGCCACCATCCGGGTGACGTAGAAGAGCCCGTCGACATTGATGCCGAAGGTCGCATGCCACTCCGCCTCGCTGGCTTCGAGCAGCTTGCCGACCTTGCAGATGCCGGCGTTGTTCACGAGGATGTCGATCGGGCCGAGCGCCTTCATCAGCGCGCCGATCCCGGCCTCCACATCCGCCTTCGACGAAACGTCGCCGGCCGCCGAGATCGCCTTGCCCTTGGCCGAGAGCGCCGCGGCGGTCGCCGCCGCCGCCTCCGCGTCGAGATCGAAGATGCCGACCTCGCAGCCCTCGTCGAGGAGCCGTGACGCGATCGCCTTGCCGATGCCGTGCGCGGCCCCGGTGACGATCGCCTTCTTCCCGTTTAGTCCGTACATCGCAGTCACGCCTTCTTCAGCTTGCGGTCGCCGCGCGCGGTCCAGCCGCCGTCGACGATGAGATCGGTTCCGGTGCAGAAGGAGGCGTCGTCGCTGGCGAGCCAGAGCATCGCCTGCGCGATCTCCATTGGCTTGCCCATCCGGCCCATCGCCTGCCTGTCCTCGAGGCCGCGGCGCAATTCAGCGCCGTCCGGCCCGCTCAGAATCTCGGTGAAATAGGGGGATTCGATCGTGCCGGGGGAGACGCAGTTGACCCGCACCCCGTCCTCGACATGATCGATCGCCATGGCCCGTGTCAGGGCCAGCACCGCGCCCTTCGAGGCGACATAGGCCGCCCGGTTGTGGATGCCGACGCTCGCCGCCGCGGAGGCGGTTGAGACGATGGCGCCGCCGCCGGTCTTCGCCATCGCGGGGATCGCGTGCTTGCAGCCGAAGAACACGCCCTTGACGTTGACCGCCATCAGCCGGTCCCAGTCCGCCTCGCTGGACGAGACCACCGTGCCGGCGAAGCCGTAGCCGGCGTTGTTGACGAGGATGTCGAGCCGGCCGTGCTTCGCGACCGTTCCCTCCACCATCGCCTTCACCTCGGCCTCGGCGGCGACGTCGACGGCGCGCGGTTCGGCCTCGCCGCCGGCCGCGACGATCTCTTCGGCCACCGCTGTCGCGGCCTTGAGGTCGCGGTCGGCGACGATCACCGTCGCGCCTTCGCTCGCGAAGAGCTTTGAGGCCTCGTGGCCGATGCCCGAGCCGCCGCCCGTGATGATTGCAATCCGTCCCGCCAGCTTCATTGGGTCGTTTCCCCTCGTGCCATTTGCTGACTTACATGTATGTAAGTATCACCCGCCTGCGACGTCTTCAATCGAAAGGTGACGCAGGCGCCCATTCCCGTCTTCCCTACAGCATCACGATCGGCGCGAAATGCTGCTCGATCGCCGCGAGAAGCGCGCGCGCCACGATCCAGGAGGATTTCGGATTGCTCGGCGACGGCCGGTTGGCGATCTCGAGCCGCATCTCGCCATATTCGCTCTTCGAGCGGACGACATGGATGTTGCCCGTCGCCGCCGGATCGCAGATCACCGAGACGCGGGTCTTCTCGAAGCCGGGCCCGGCGAGGGCGAGCGCGGCGGCGACGTTTAGGTTTTGGGGATAGGCGGCCGCCGCCTCCCGCGCCGTGCCGTCGAAGAGCGTCACCGGCGCCGAAAGCGCCTCCGGCGCATGGCCGAGCGCGCGAAGCTCTCCGGCCCAGGCCGCGGGGGGTTTCCGCGATTCATAGGCGAGGTCGAGCGTCGCGGCCGGCCGCACCGCCCGCGCATAGTCGAGCCCGCCGATCGCGCCCGAGGCGAGGATCAGCCGCCCGCCATGCGCCTTCGCCGCTGCGGCGAGCCGCGTCGTCAGCGCCTCGTCATGCAGGGCGCCGATCGAGGCGATGAGAACCGGGAGGCCGAGCGCGAGGCAGCCCGGAACCGTTTCCTTCACCGCGCCGTGGCCGGCCGCCTCGACCACGAGGTCGGGGTGGAAGGCCGCCGCTTCGGCCATGTCGCCGCAGATCGCGAGGCCCTTCGGCGCCCGCGCCCGCGAGGGCGAGCCGGGCCGAAGGAACAGCGCGACTTCGGTCTCTGGCTCCGCTCGGAGCGCGGCGACGAGGTCGGCCGCGATCGCGCCGAAGCCGATGACGAGGATCCGACGCGCGCTCACAGCCGCGCACTCCACCGCCGCACGATGTCGGCGAATGCGTCCGTGCGCGTCACGGGGAAGAAATGGCCGCCATCAGGCAGCATGCGCAGCTCCGCCGCGGGCAGGGCGGCGGCGAGGTCGCGTTGCAGGAAGGACGGCACGATCATGTCGTCCACCGCGCCGAGCACCAGCGTCGGCAGGGTGAGGCCGGCGGCGTCCGGGCTTCCGTCGAAGGCGAGAAGCGCATCGATCCGCTCCCGCACCACCCTGGCGGCGGCGGGGGTGACGGGCGCCTTCGCGACGGCGGCCTCATAGACGCGCCAGTTCTCCTCCAGCCATTCCGGCGGGTGGGAGAGGAGCGCCGCGCTCGCCGCATAGGCGGTCGGCCGCGCCTCCAGCATCTCTCGCCGGGCGCCGAAGAGCGCGCTCATGTAGCGGCTCGGCCGGAGCCAGGTCGCGCTGAGGATCAGCCCTTCGAGCCGCTCCGGCGCGATCCGCGCGAAGGCCTGGCCGATGCAGCCGCCCGTCGAGTGGCCGAGGAGGATGCAGCGCTCCACCTCCGCCGCGTCGAGCACGGCGAGACAGTCCCGCGCCAGCTGGTCGATCGTCACCTCGGCGGCGCCGCGGGCGCTGGCGCCGACGCCGCGCTGGTCGAAGCGCAGCACGCGCCGCCCGGCCGAGAGCCGCTCCGAGGTCGGCTTCCAGAAGCCGCCGGAACCGCCGAGCCCGCTGACGAGGAAGAGCGTCTGCGCCCCGGCCCCTTCGGACCAGGCCCGCAACGCCGCGCCGTCTTCCGCTTCGGTCAGGAATGCGCCGTCGTCCATTCGGTCACTGCAGCGGCGAGAAGGCGACGGGGGTGAGGATCCGCGTGTTCTGGATGTCGATCAGCCCGTCCACGCGGCGCAGATAGTCCTGCCAGCGCGGGTCGGCGAGCATCTTGCCGCGCCGCGCCGCCCGGTCGTCGAGGCTCTCGTAGCTCCAGAGCGCCACGACATGGTTCAACTCGCCGATCTCGGTGGTGAAATAGGCGTGGAACGTGCCGAGATGCTCCTTCTGCAGCGGCAGCCCGTACTCGCCGTAGAGCTTCACGAATTCGCCCAGCTTGCCCGCCTTGATGCGGTAGTCGCGCTCCTCGTAGATCATCTCGGTCTCACTTCTTGGCGTTGAAACTGTCGTCGACCCAGCCGAACACGGTCTCGCGTTCGATCCGGGCGATGTCGTCGGGCCGCGGGAACGGCGCCGGCGCCGGCTCGCCCGGCGCCTTCGGCCGGCCGATCCGGGCGAAGAAGGCGTCGAGCCCGCCGGGCAGCAGCAGGAAGGTGAAGCTCAAGGGCTCCTGGTTCGGGTTCAGGAAGTGGTGCTTCAGCCCCTTGCCGATATAGGCGCAGGACCCCTTCTCGATCGGGTGCTCCACGCCTTCGATCCGGGCGACGCCCCTGCCGTCGATCACGAAGATGACCTCCTCGTGGGCGTCATGCGTATGCTCGCGGATCGAGCAGCCGGGCGCGACGGTCTGGACCCCCATCGAGAAGGCCGCCGCGCCGCCGGTCTTCTCCGGGTTGAGGAGGTTCCGCACGAAGCCGTTGGCCGGCACCGGCTGCCAGAAGTTTTCGCCGTCCTCCGGGCCGAGGACGATGGCGCGGCTTTCGCCCTTCACATCGGTCATCGCCGCCTCCTCACGGGCCGTACATCAGTTCGGGCATCCAGGTCGCCAGCCGCGGGAACATCAGCAGCAGCGCGAGCACGATGAGCTGGCAGACGATGAAGGGGATCACGCCCTTGTACATGTCCGTCAGCCGGATGCTCGGCGGCGCGATGGCCTTCAGATAGAAGATCGAGGGCGACATCGGCGGCGTCAGGTAGCTGGTCTGCAGCATCACCAGGAAGACGATGGAGAACCAGAGCGGGTCCACCCCGTAGATCCGCAGGAGCGGTATCGAGATCGGCACCAGGATCAGCACCACCGAGATGAGATCGACGATGAAGCCCAGGAGGAACGCGACGAAGAGGATGATCGCGATCACCGACCAGGCGTCGAGACCGAAGCCCCGGAGGATGCCCTGCACCGCGCCCATGCCGCCCGAGGCGAAGAAGACGCCGGAGAACATGCCGCCCGCCAGCACGATGGCGAGGATCATCGCAGTCAGCGAGCTGGTCTGCAGCGCCGCGTGATACAGCACCGCCCAGGTGAGCTTCCGGTAGAGGACGGCGAGCAAGAGGACGCCGAAGGAGCCGCAGGCGGCCGCCT
>CALFYQ010000170.1 GCA_937952085.1 uncultured Paracoccaceae bacterium
GCACTCTTCCTTGAAGTCGGTCTCGATCACGCCCGAGCGGCCGCCGCCGATGGCGGAGCAGTAGGAGAGGCCGATCTCGAGCGCCTTGCCGGAGGCGTTCTGGTGCACGGCGACGAGGCAGGGCACGCCGCCGCCCTTCACGAACTCGCCGCGGACGGTGTGGCCCGGGCCCTTCGGCGCCATCATGATGACGTCGACGTCGGCGCGGGGCTCGATCAGGTTGAAGTGGACGTTTAGGCCATGCGCGAAGGCGATGGCCGAGCCCGGCTTCATGTTGTCGTGGATGTGCTTGTAATAGGTGTCGGCCTGAAGCTCGTCGGGCATCGTCATCATGATGACGTCGGCCCACTTCGCGGCCTCGGCGATGCCCATGACCTTGAGGCCCTCGGCCTCGGCCTTCGCCGCGGAGGGCGAGCCCGGGCGCAGCGCGGCGGCGACGTTCTTGACGCCGGAATCGCGCATGTTGAGCGCATGGGCGTGGCCCTGCGAGCCGTAGCCGACGACCGCGACGTTGCGGTCCTTGATGAGGTTAATGTCGCAGTCGCGGTCGTAGTAGACGCGCATGGTCGGGTCCCCGTTTGTGGTTCTCGGTGTTGCGCACCCTATGCAGCGCCGCGGCGCATTCCTGTCTTTGTTGCGGCGATCGAGCGGTTTCGGAGCATGGATATTCGCCTTCCGAATTGATAGGGGTGAATTCATGCAGAGCCTCGACGATACCGACCGCCGCATCCTCCGCGCGCTCCAGCGCGAGCCGGAGCTTTCGGTCGCCGCGCTGGCGGAGCGGGCGGGCCTTTCCGCCTCGCCCTGCTGGCGGCGGATCGAGCGGATGGAGCGGGACGGGGTGATCCTCGGCCGCGCGGTGGAGGTGGATTTCCGCGCGCTTGGCTACGAGGTGCAGCTCTCGCTCCGGGTGCGGCTCGACAAGACCGAGACGGGCGCCTTCCGGGAGTTCATCGCCGCGGCGCGCCAGGTGCCGGAGGTGATCGCGATCCAGACCCTGCTCGGCCGGGTGGACCTCAGGCTCGAAGTCGTGGCGCGGGACCTCGCGCATTATCAGGAGTTGTTGCGCACCCGCCTCCACGACCTGCCGCACATCGCCGACATCGAGGCGCTGCTCGTCGTCTCCGAGCTGAAGAACGACGAATGGCTGCCGATCTAGACGCGGCGGACCTCGCGCTCCTGCGCGCCCTTCTGGCCGACGGGTCGCTCTCGGCGAAGGAGGCGGGGGAGCGGGCGGGGCTATCGCAGCCGGCGGCCTGGCGACGGATCCGGCGGATGGAGGCGGCGGGGGTGATCCGCCGCCGCCGTGTGGCGCTCGACCGGGCCAAGCTCGGCTATGGCGTTACGGTGTTCATGGGCGTGAAGCTCGCCGCCAAGGGGCGAAGCCGGGTCGAGGAGTTCGAGCGGGCGGTGATCGCCATTCCCGAAGTGCAGCTCGTGCAGCATGTGCTCGGCATCTTCGACTACCGGCTGAGGGTGGTGGCGCGGGACCTTGCGGATTTCGAGCGCATCCTCAGGCGGCGGATCATGACCCTGCCGGGGGTGGGGGAGATCGAGTCGAACGTGCTGCTCTCGGAGGAGAAGACCGGCTCGCCGCCGATCTGACCCCGCGCGGCTGACCTTGCGTGAGCCTTGCCAAGCGGCCGGCGCTGCGGCGAGGCTGACCGCAAGAGACGGGGAGGCGCGCCATGCGGTTGGGACTCTTCGCGGCGCTCATCGCCGCGACGCCGGCTTTCGCGAAGACGATCGAGATCGCGCCCGGGCCCGAGGCGGCCGAGGCCTTGCAGGAGGCGCTGATCCTCGCCGAGCCGGGCGACGTGATTTCGCTCGCCGCCGGGCGCTATGAGATGACCGACGGGCTCTCGCTCGATGTCTCGGGCGTGACGGTGCGGGGCTCCGGGCCCGAGGCGACGGTGCTCGACTTCACCGGCCAGCAGGGCGCGGGCGAGGGGCTGCTCGTCACCGGCTCTAAGGTGGTGCTGGAGGATTTCGGCGTCGCGAACCCGAAGGGCGACGGCGTGAAGTCGAAAGGCGTGGACGAGATCACCATGCGCCGGCTCCACGTCGTCTGGACCGGCGGGCCGGCGGCGACGAACGGGGCCTACGGGCTCTACCCGGTCGAGTCGCGGAACGTGTTGATCGAGGACAGCATGGTGAGCGGCGCCTCGGACGCCGGGATCTATGTCGGCCAGTCGGAGAACATCGTGGTCCGCCGCAACCGGGCGGAATTCAACGTGGCCGGGATCGAGATCGAGAATTCGTTCCACGCCGACGTCTACGAGAACGTTGCGACGCGGAACACCGGCGGCATCCTCGTCTTCGACCTGCCGAACCTGAAGCAGGAGGGCGGGCATTCGATCCGCGTCTTCCGCAACGAGATCGTCGACAACGACACGGCGAATTTCGCGCCGGCGGGCAACATCGTCGCCACGGTGCCGATGGGGACCGGGGTGCTGGTGATGGCGAACCGGAACGTCCACATCTTCGACAACCGGTTCGACGGCAACGCGATGGTGCATGTGGGCGTCGTCTCCTACTTCAACGACTACGATGACGATGCCTATCAACCGCATCCGCGCGGCGTGGTGGTGCGCGGCAACGAGTTCGGCCGCGGCGGCTATGCGCCGAGCGGCGAGGTTGGCGAGGTCTTCGCCAAGGCGGCGGGCGGCGAGATGGCCGATATCGTCTGGGACGGGGTGACGCCGCTCACGGAATGGGTGAGCTGGACGTCGGCGGAGGACCGCATCTATGTCGACCAGCCGGGCGCGACCTTCGCGAACCTGCGGATGATCGCGCAGACGATCTGGCCCTGGGGCGCCTCGCCGGACCGGGACATCGCCGGCTATGCGGGCGGCCTGCCGGAGCTCGAGCCGGTGAAGCTGCCGCAAGGCGAATGAGTCGGCTCGCGCTTCTTCTCCTCCTTCTCTGGCCCGCCGCCGCGGCGGCGCTGGACGAGGCGGCGCTGCTGGCGGCGAAGCCGGCGCGGCTTCTCTCCGCCTACGGGCTCTTCGCGGACGGGCCGGCGCAGGTTCCGGCTGAGGGGGTGACGCCCTATGACCTCACGACGCCGCTCTTTTCCGACCATGCGGTGAAGCTCCGCTTTGTCTGGACGCCCGCGCCGGCGGCGTGGTCGGACGAGGAGGCGTTCGAGTTCCCGGTCGGCTCGGTGCTGGTGAAGACCTTCGCCTATCCCGAGGGCGCGGGGCTTCGGCTGATCGAGACGCGGCTCCTGATCCGGCAGGAAGGGGGCTGGAAGGCCTGGCCCTATCTCTGGCGGGAGGACCAGTCCGACGCCGAGCTGAAGCTCGCCGGCGCGCGGCTTGATCTCGTGGCGACGGGTCCGGGGGGTGAGGCGATCCCGGTCTCCTACCGCGTGCCGAACGCCAACCAGTGCAAGGGGTGCCATGCGCGGGGCGGCGAGATCTCGCCGATCGGGCCGAAGGCGCGGAACCTCAACCGGGATTTCGCGTATCCGGGCGGGGTGGAGAACCAGATCGCGCAGTGGCGCGCGGCCGGTCGGCTGGCCGAAGGGCCGGAGCCGCCGGCGGCGGCGGACTGGCGCGCCGGGACGGCGGAGGCGCGGGCGCGGGCCTATCTCGACGTGAATTGCGCGCATTGCCACCGGCGGGACGGGCCGGCCTCGAATTCCGGGCTGTTCCTCACCCATGGCGAGACGGTGCGCGCCGCCTGGGGCTATCTCAAGCGGCCGGTCGCGGCGGGGCGGGGCTCCGGCGGGCTCGAATTCGACGTGAAGCCGGGGGACCCGGCGGGCTCGATCATCGTCCACCGGATGAAGAGCCTCGAGCCCGGCGTGATGATGCCGGAGCTTGGCCGATCCCTGCCGGACGCAGAGGGGATCGCGCTGATCGAGGCCTGGATCGCAGGGATGGATTAACCACGCCCGCGCGTCGGCGCGGATTGCGGTAACCACTCATGTTCCTGTATTGTTCTCTTGGCCCGCCCGACGCGGCGGGCGCCCCGGTCAGGCGACCGGGTTCCGGAAAGGTGAGACGTGCGTATTGTGATCGTCTTTGCGCTCGCCTCCGCGGCGATGGCCCTCGCCGGGCCGGCGCCCGGGGCGGACGAGTGCCAGTTCTACACCTACCGGGCGCGTGTCACCGAGGTGATCGACGGCGACACGTTGCGCGCCGATGTCGATCTCGGCTTCCATGTCTGGGTGCGGGACGAGATCTTCCGCCTCGACGGCATCGACGCGCCGGAGACGCGGGCCTATGCGGGCCGCGAGGTCTCCGCGGCGGAGAAGGCGCGCGGGCGCGCCGCCAAGGCGGCGCTCGCCCGGCTGGTCGAGGGGCGCGACGTGGTGATCTGCACCGTCGCGGGCCGGCGGGAGAAATACGGCCGCTACCTCGCGCGGATCGAACTCGACGGGCTCGACGTCAACCGCTGGCTGCTGGAGCAGGGCCACGCCGTTCCCTACGGCGCGGCGCAGCCCAACCTCAACTGACGCGGCGGCGCGGCGGCCGGCTGCCGGGGAAGAGCCGGCGGAGCGCGACGTAGAAGACCGGCGTCAGCAGAAGGCCGAAGATCGTCACCCCGACCATGCCGGAGAAGACCGCCGTGCCGAGCGCCTGCCGAAGCTCGGCGCCCGGGCCGGTCGCGATCATCAGCGGCACGACGCCGAGGATGAAGGCGAAGGAGGTCATCAGGATCGGCCGGAGCCGGAGCCGCGCCGCCTCCACCGCGGCCTCGGCCGGACCCATGTCCCGCTCCGATTCCGCCTGTCGGGCGAACTCGACGATGAGGATGGCGTTCTTCGCGGCGAGACCGACGAGGACGATGAGGCCGACCTGCGTGAGGATGTTGTTGTCCATGCCGCGGTAATCGACGCCGATCAGCGCGCCGAGCATCGCCAGCGGCACGATCAGCACGATGGCGAAGGGCAGCACCCAGCTTTCGTAGAGCGCGGCGAGGAAGAGGAAGGCGAAGACGATCGACATCGCGAAGACGTAGATCGTGGTGTCGCCCTGAGCCCGCTCCTGCAGCGCCAGCTCGGTCCATTCGTAGTCGATGCCGGGGAGGGAGAGCGCGCTGGCGAGGCGCTCCATTTCGTCCAGCGCCTCGCTGGAGGAGATTCCGGGCGCGGCGGCGCCCTGCACCGGCACCGAGACCTGAAGGTTGTAGCGCTGCACGAGCTGCGGGCCGGCCGTCTCCCGGATCGTCACCAGCGTGCCGAGCGGGACGAGCGCGCCGGTCGCGGAGCGGACCTTCAGCGCGGCGATGTCCTCCTTCTCCAGGCGGAACTTCTGGTCCGCCTGCGCGCGAACCTGGAAGAGCCGGCCGAAGGCGTTGAAGTCGTTCACATAGGCGGAGCCGAGGTTGATCGAGAGCGTGTCGAATATCTCGCCGATCGGGACGTTGAGCATCTGCGCCCGGACCCGGTCGATATCGAGATAGTATTGCGGCGAGCTGGCCGAGAAGGTGGTGTAGACGCGCGTCACCTTGTCGGAGGACTGCGCCGCCCCCATGATCGCGTAGGCGGCCCCGAGGACGCGCCGCATGTCCGAGCTTTCGTTCTCCCGCAGCTGCAGCTTGAAGCCGCCGCCATTGCCGACGCCGCGGATCGTCGGCGGCGCGACGGCGACGATGAACGCCTCGCGAAGCTGCTGGAGCCGGCCGTAGAGGTCGCCGACGATGGCGCCGGCGGTGAGGCCCTTCTCCAGGCGCGTCTCGAAGGGTTCGAAGGGCGTGAAGATCAGGCCCTGGTTCGGCGCGTTGGTGAAGGTGGCGCCGGAGACGCCGGCGATGGCGACGACGGAGGAGACGCCGGGCGTCGTCTTCGCGATTTCGGTCGCCTGCTTCATCACCGCGTCGGTCCGGTCGAGCGCGGCGCCGTCGGGAAGCTGCACGACGATGATGGCGTAGCCCTGGTCGGTGTTCGGGATGAAGCCCGAGGGCACGCGCTGCGCCATGTAGGCGGTGGCGCCGATCAACCCGGCGAAGACGACGAACATGAGGAGGAGCGCGACCGCCGAGCCGGTCATGGCGCGGACGGCGCGGCCATAGCCGCGCGAGAGCGCGTCGAACCCGGTGTTGAAGCCCCGCGCGAGCCAGGCGCCGAGCCGGGCAATGGGGTTCCGCTTCCGGCCCTCGTGATGCGGCTTCAGGAGGATGCCGGCAAGCGCCGGAGAGAGCGAGAGCGAGTTGAGCGCGGAGAGGAGCGTCGCGGTGGCGATCGTCACCGCGAACTGGGTGTAGAACTGCCCGGTGATGCCGGGGACGAAGATCGTCGGCAGGAAGACCGAGGTGAGAACGAGGGTGATGCCGATGACGGCGCCCGAAACCTCGTCCATCGTCCGCCGCGCGGCGTCCTTCGGCGAGAGCCCTTCAGAGATGTTCCGCTCGACGTTCTCGACCACGACGATGGCGTCGTCGACGACGATGCCGATGGCAAGGATCAGGCCGAAAAGGGTGAGGAGGTTCAGCGTGTAGCCGAGCGCCAGCATCACCGCGAAGGCGCCGATCAGCGAGACCGGGATGGCGACGAGCGGGATGACCGCCGATCGCCAGCCCTGGAGGAAGACGACGACGACCACGATGACGAGGAGCACCGCCTCGAAGATCGTCGTGTAGACGGCATCGACCGAGGCGGCGATGAACTCGGTCGGGTTGTAGATGACGCGGTAGTCGAGGCCGGGCGGGAAGTCCTTCTTCAGCGTCTCCATCGTCGCGAAGATCTCGTCCGCGGTGTCGAGCGCGTTCGAGCCGGGCCGCTGGAAGACGCCGAGCGCCACCGCCTGGATGTTGTCGAGGTAGGAGTTGTTGACGTAGCTCCGCGCGCCGATCTCGATCCGCGCGACATCCCGCACCCGGACGATGCGGCCGTCATCCGAGGCGCGGACGATGACCTCGCCGAACTGGGTCGGCGTCTCGAGCCGCCCCTCGGTAGTGATGGTGACCTCGAAGGCCGAGCCGAGCGTGTTGGGCGGCGCGCCGAGCGAGCCGCCGGAGACCTGCACGTTCTGCTCGCGGAGCGCCGAGACGACATCCCCCGCGGTGAGGCCGAGCGAGGCGAGGCGGTCCGGGTCGAGCCAGACGCGGGCGGAGAATTCGCGCTCGCCGAAGACCACCACCTCGCCGACGCCGTCGAGCCGCACCAGCCGGTCCCGCACCCGGCTCCTTGCGTAGTTGGAGACGTAGAGCTGATCGAAGGTCGCGTCCGGCGAGAGGATGTGGACCACCATCATGATGTCCGGCGAGGACTTCGTGGTGGTGACGCCGAGGGCGCGAACCTCCTGCGGCAGCCGCGGCTCGGCGATGGAGACGCGGTTCTGGACGAGCACCTGCGCGGTGTCGAGATCGGTGCCGAGCTCGAAGGTGACGGTGACGCTGACCGAGCCGTCGGAGGTCGAGTATGATGAGAGGTAGAGCATGTTCTCCACCCCGTTGATCTCCTGCTCCAGCGGCGTCGCCACGGTGGCGGCCACGGTCTCGGCGTCGGCGCCCGGGTAGTTGGCGCGCACGACGATCGAGGGCGGGGCGATGGAGGGATACTGCTCCACCGGCAGCCGGAAATAGGAGACGATCCCGACGATCACGAGGATGATCGAGACGACGGCCGCGAAGATCGGCCGCTCGACGAAGAAGCGGCCCATCTCAGCCCCCTGCGACGGGCGGGAGCTCCACGAGCTCTGGCGTCACGGTCGTTCCGGGGCGGGCGCGGGCGATGCCCTCGATGACGATGGTCTCGGACCCGTCGAGCCCCTCGCGGATCACGCGGTAGCCGTCGATCCGCGGGCCGGGGCGGACCTGGCGGGGCGTCACCTTGCCCTCTCCGTCCACCAGCATGACGAGGCGGCGGTTCTGGTCGGCGACGAGCGCCGCGTCGGGGACGAGGACGCCCTGATAGGGCAGCGATCCCTCGACGTTCACGCGGCCGAAGAGGCCGGGGGTGAGGACGCCGTCGGGGTTCGCGACGACGGCGCGCACGCGCATCGTGCCGGTCTCGGGGTCGATCCGGTTCTCGGAGAAGTCGACGCGGGCGGGGAAGCGGCCCATCGTTTCGTCTAGCAGGGTGATCTCGGCCTTGAGGCCGCCGCCCTCGTTCAGCGGCACGCCGCGGGAGCGCGCGTCCCGCGCATAGGCGAGGAAATAGCGCTCGTCGATGTCGAAGACGAAATAGACCGGGTCGGTGGCGACGATGGTCGTCAGGATCGTGTCATTTGCGGTGACGAGGTTGCCGGGGTCGACTCGGCGCCGATCGATCCGGCCGCCCATCGGCGCGTTGATCTCGGAATAGTCGAGGTCGATCTGGGCGGAGCGTTCGGCGGAGCGGGCCTGTTCGAGCGCGCCGGTGGCGGAGAGGAAGGCCTCGCGCCGCTCGTCCACGGTCGCGACGGCGATATTGCCGGAGGCGGCGAGCGCGGTGGCGCGGTCGAGCTGCTCCTTGGCGAAGGCGTGGGTCGCCTCGGCGACGCGGACCTGCGCGGCGGCCTGTTCGAGCGCGAGGCGGAACTGGCGCTGGTCGATGACGAAAAGCTCGTCGCCCGCCGAGACGATCTGGCCGTCGGTGAAGCGCACGCTCTCGAGATAGCCGGTGACGCGGGAGCGCACCGTCACCTCCGCCTCGGCCTCGAAGCGGCCTGTGAACTCGTCATCCTCGACGATGGTCTTCACCAGCGGCTTGGCGACCGTGACCGGCGGCGGACCCTGTTGTGCGAGCGCGGCGGGGGCGAGCGCCAGGGCGGCGAGGAAGGGCAGTACGGCGCGTCGCATGGATCGTTCCCGGCTTCGGGCGCGGCGGGGCGCCGCAGCGCAAAATAAGCGGCGAACGCGGGAGCGCAATGGGTTCGATTTCGGAACGCTTGAGCCCGTGGCGCTGGGGCCGCAATCTCCGGCGATGGAGACCATGCCCCTTCTCGTCGCCGGCCCGACCGGAGCCGGCAAGTCGGCCTATGCGCTCGCCCGCGCCGAGGCGGAGGGCGGCGCGATCCTCAACGCCGACGCCAGCCAGGTCTATGACGGCTGGCGCGTGCTGACGGCGCGGCCCTCGCCGGAGGAGGAGGCGCGGGCGCCGCATCGGCTTTTCGGCCATGTCGACCCGGCGCGGCGCTATTCGGTCGGGGACTGGCTGCGCGACCTTGCGCCGGCGTTGGAAGAGTGCCGCGCGGCGGGGCGGCGGCCGATCGTCGTGGGCGGGACCGGGCTCTATTTCACGGCCGCCACGGAAGGCTTGGCGCGGATACCTCAACCATCGCCCGAGCTTCGCGCGGCGCTCTCGGCGCGGCTGGAGGCGGAGGGGCTGCATTCGCTTTCGGCGGAACTCGCGGCGCGTGACGGGGAGACGGCGGCGGCGACGGACTTGCGTAACCCGGTGCGCGTGCTGAGGGCGCTGGAGGTTCTGGAGGCGACGGGGCGGGGCCTTGCGGACTGGCGGCGGGAGACGCCGCCGCCGCTGATCGGCGCGGCGGAACGGGTGCTATTGGCGCCCGACCGGGCCGCGCTCTACGCCCGGCTCGACACGCGTTTCGATGCGATGCTGCGCGAGGGGGCGCTGGAGGAGGCGCGGGCGATGGCGGCGCGCGGGCTCGACCCGATGCTGCCGGCGATGAAGGCGGTCGGCGCGCCGGAGCTTTTCGCGCATCTCCGCGGCGAGATCCCGCTGGCGGAGGCGACGGAAGCGGCGAAGCAGGCGACGCGGAACTACGCCAAGCGGCAATTCACCTGGTTTCGGAACCGAATGCGGGACTGGGTTCAGATTCAGCCCGATCTCGGCCCGTAGAGGATCAGGCCCGCGCCGGCGAGGATGACGAGCCCGCCCGTCAGGTCCCACCGGTCCGGCCGCGCGCCCTCGACGGCCCAGAGCCAGGCGAGCGAGGCGGCGACATAGACCCCGCCATAGGCGGCGTAGGCCCGCCCGGCGAAGCCGCTTTCTGCGAAGGTCAGGAGCCAGGCGAAGAGCGCCAGCGCGGCGAGGCCGGGGGCGAGCCAGAGCGCTGAGGCGCCGTTCCGCGCCCAGGCCCAGAAGGCGAAGCAGCCGGCGATCTCCGCAAGGGCGGCGGCGGCGAAGATGGCGAAGGTCGGCATGGCGCGCTCCGAGGTCTTCGGCGCATTCTGCCGGCGGCGGCGGGCGCGCGCCAGCGGCGGCGGGGCGGGGGCGGAGCGATGGCGGCCAGCGACAGCTTCGCCGACGTCCTGCGGGAGCGCATGTCGCCGCTCCGTCCGGCCATGGCCCGGCCGATGCTCGGCGAGGCGGGCGTCTCTCGCGGCGGCGCGGCGCCGGCGATGGCGCGGGACGAAGCGCCCTCTTTCCGCGTCGACGGGGGCGCCCGGGCGGTCTTCGCTGAGGTCGCCGCCCTTCCGCTTGGCGATTGCGCGCGTGGGGACAGCGAACGGCCGGGCCCTCGCCGCGCGCCGCGACCGGCAGCTCTTTGAGCATAGGGCGTTTCCCGAACCGCCCGGCTCGCGCTCGAAGCGGCGCTGAGCGTCGCCGCGCAACAGGCTTCGTCGCTCGCCGGGCGGGGAGCCGGCCCCAGATTCCGCGCTCGATTTCTGAAAGTTGCCGGCCTGCGGCTGTCTTCGAATGAAAATGTCGTCAGGGCGCAAAAAACGCAGTTTTCTTTCTCGCTTTCGGGTTGACCGGCGGCGCGGCGGCGGCTAAGCGGAACGCGCGAAACTTGGAGAGCCCGGGATGGGACTTCTTGTCGTAATCGTGAGGCGCACGTCACGGCGGATGTGAAGCATCCGGCGAGCGTGCGCATGGGCCCCTTCCGGGGCCTTTTTTATTGGCTTGGCGTCCGCGGCGAAGGCCCGGGCGGGAAGACGGAGAACGAAGATGTCGCGCGAGATGACCGGCGCCCGGATCGTGGTGCAAGCCCTGAAGGACCAGGGCGTCGAGGTCGTTTTCGGCTATCCGGGCGGCGCCGTCCTTCCGATCTATGACGAGATCTTCCAGCAGAACGACATTCGCCACATCCTGGTGCGGCACGAGCAGGGCGCGACCCACATGGCCGAGGGCTACGCCCGCTCGACCGGCAAGCCGGGCGTGGTGCTGGTGACCTCGGGCCCGGGCGCGACCAACGCGGTGACGGGCCTGACCGATGCGCTGATGGACTCGATCCCGATCATCTGCCTCTCGGGTCAGGTGCCGACCTTCATGATCGGCAACGACGCCTTCCAGGAGGCGGACACGGTGGGCATCACCCGGCCCTGCACCAAGCATAACTGGCTGGTGAAGGACACGAACCGCCTGGCCGATGCGATCCACGAGGCGTTCCACGTCGCGACGACGGGCCGGCCGGGGCCGGTTCTGGTCGACATCCCGAAGGACGTGCAGTTCGCCGCCGGCGTCTACAACGGGCCGAAGGGGGCGCGGAAATCCTACCATCCGCAGCTCAAGGGCGACCTCGCCGCCATCGAGGAGGCGGTGCGGCTGATCGAGGGCGCGGAGCGGCCGATCATCTATTCCGGCGGCGGCGTGGTGAATTCCGGGCCGGGGGCGAGCCAGCTCCTGCGCGAGCTGGTGGCCAAGACCAACTTCCCGATCACCTCCACGCTGATGGGGCTCGGCTGCTATCCGGCTTCGGGGCGCAACTGGCTCGGCATGCTGGGGATGCACGGCTCCTACGAGGCCAACCTCGCGATGCACGATTGCGACGTGATGGTCTGCATCGGCGCGCGGTTCGACGACCGGATCACCGGCCGGGTGGACGCGTTCAGCCCCCGCTCGAAAAAGATCCACATCGATATCGACCCCTCCTCGATCAACAAGAACGTGCGGGTGGACGTGCCGATCGTCGGCGATGTCGGCCATGTGCTCGAAGACCTGATCAAGGTCTGGAAGGGGCGCGGCTCCAAGACCAAGGTCGACCATGTGCGGAAATGGTGGGGGACGATCGGGACCTGGCGGGCGAAGGAGTGCTTCTCCTACAAGCCGTCGAAGACCACGATCAAACCGCAATACGCGCTGGAGCGGCTCGATGCGCTGACCAAGGACCGCGACCGTTACATCACCACCGAGGTCGGCCAGCACCAGATGTGGGCGGCGCAATTCCTCGGCTTCGAGGCGCCGCACCGCTGGATGACCTCGGGCGGGCTCGGCACGATGGGCTATGGCCTGCCGGCCTCGATCGGCGTGCAGATCGCGCATCCGGAAGCGCTCGTCATCAACGTGGCGGGCGAGGCGAGCTGGCTGATGAACATGCAGGAGATGGGCACGGCGACGCAGTTCCGCCTGCCGGTGAAGCAGTTCATCCTCAACAACGAGCGGCTCGGCATGGTGCGGCAGTGGCAGGAGCTGCTGCACGGGGAGCGGTATTCGCATTCCTGGTCGGAGGCGCTGCCGGACTTCGTGAAGCTGGCCGATGCCTTCGGGGCGAAGGGCATCCGCTGCTCCGACCCGGCCGATCTCGACGCCGCGATCCAGGAGATGCTGGACTATGACGGGCCGGTGATCTTCGACTGCCTCGTCGAGAAGCACGAGAACTGCTTCCCGATGATCCCCTCGGGCAAGGCGCACAACGAGATGCTGCTCGGCGAGGCTGAGACCGAGGGCGCCATCGACTCGACGGGGGCGGTGCTTGTCTGACCCCCGTTCAGCGAAGGCCGAGCCGGGCGGCGAAGGCCGGCGGCTCCTCGGCGAGGCGAAGAATCTCCCGCGCCTCGGACCGGTCGTCGCGTTTGGCGAGTTGGGTGCGGATGGTCGGCGGCGTCTCCTCGATGACGGAATCGGGGCGGCCGCGGCCGCCCCATCCGCGGCCTTCGCCCGCCGCGGCCATCACCGAAGGGGCGGTGTCGC
>CALFYQ010000171.1 GCA_937952085.1 uncultured Paracoccaceae bacterium
AGCCCTGGAGAATGCCGACATTGATGCCGGTCGTCTCCAGAGAGGCGAGGTAGAAGAGCGTGTTGAACCCGGTGAAGCCGCAGATCGCCATCATCGCGAGCCAGCCGAGCCGGGGCCGGAGCGCCGCGCCATGGCGTATCACCTCCCGCCCGAAGAGCGGCCAGAGGATGGCGGTGACGACGCCCCAGCGGGCGAAGGTGAGGGCGAAGGGGGTGATCTCCCCCCGGGCGAGCTGCCCGAAGATCGCGTTCATCGCCCACATCGACATGGTCAGGGCGAGAAGCGCGACGGGCGTTCTGTAGAGTGCGGCGATCATGGCCGCGGGCTTCTCGCATGGGGCCGCAGGCGCGGCAACCCGCCGCAGCGCATGGCCGCCCCGCGCCGGACGGGCGGCTCAGGCGGGGGGCCGCGGGTCGAGCCCGATGACGCCGCTCTTCGCCCGCTTCACGCCGAGCACCGCCTCCGCGGCGAGGAGGCCGGAGCGGACGGCGCCCTCCATCGAGCCGACATTGAGGCCGTTCTCGGTCCAGTCGCCGGCGAGGACGAGGTTGGCGAAGCCGCTCTCATGCGCCGGCAGCCGGTGCCGCGTGGAGCCGGGCGGGGTCGAGACATAATGGTCGGAGGGGTTGCAGTTCACCCGCCAGTACTGGTCGAGGAAGCGGGCGGCGCCCTCCTTGCGCGTCTTCGGGCTCTCCGGCGCGGCGGGGTGGAGGAGGTCGAAGTCGAGCGCGAAAGGGTCGCCGTAGCCCTTCCGCGCGGCGGTGGTCGCGCCCGGCAGCATGAAGCCGCCCGTCGCCTGCAGGAACTGGATCGCCCGCTCCCGCGCCTCGTCCCGGAGCCGGGCGGGAAGGCCGAGATCCTCCCGGTCGATCGGGCCGTAGAAGGGCAGCGTGCCGCAGAGGAGGAGGAGCGCGGCGGGCCGATGCTCCGGCGGCCATTCCTCGAAAGGGATGTATTTCGAGAAATCCCCCTGCCCGTTCGGCTGGGTCATGAAATTGGCCGAGAGGAGATAGTCGTCATAGTCGTTGGTGTAGCCGGACCAGCCGAGCGACCATGGGGTTTCGTTCAGCCAGAGCTGCATCGACTGGGTCATCACCGTGCGGCTTTCGGCCAGCATCTTCTTCCAGCGGCGGCTCCGCTTCGAGAGGTCTTCGGTCAGCCAGGGCAGCGCGCCGACCGAGACGCCGAGGATCACCTGGTCGAAATCCTCCCCCCGTTTCAGCACCTTGCGTCCGACCGGCGCCCAGCCGCGCCAGAAGCTTTCGAGATCGGCGCCGGAGGCGCGGAGCGCCTCGCCTTCCTCGAGCTGGTCATAGAGCGGCCGGTCCGGCCAGGCGTCGAGCGGCGTCGCGGAGCGTTCCGTGCGGACCGGGACGAGCGGGCGATAGGCGAAGGGGCCGGCCTTCACATTGGCCTGCACGTCGATCTCCACCGCCTCGATCGCGTCCTCGCCGGCGGCGAGGCGGAGCGCCGTCACCTCGTGGAAATAGGCGAAGCGGACGCCGCGCTTCTCCAGCGCCTCGCAAAGCGGCGCGATCAGCGTCTCGCCCGAACCCGCTTCGAAGAGCTGGATGAAGCGGCCCATGTAGCTGAAGGTCATCAGCGTCCAGTGGAGATAGGCGCCGGCGGCCATGACGGCGGGGCGGAGGCTGTCTCCGTTCGGATACTGGTAGGTGATGTTCGGCGTAGAGGAGGCGAGCGGGGAGCGGATCGTCTCCTCCCGCGCGCCGTGGCGGCGGAGCCAGGCGACGTGGTCCTCCCCGTCCACCGCCGCGAAGCCCTTTCTCATCAGCTTGTCGGCGACGACGCCGGCGAGGAGCGCGGCGACGAAGTCGAGGAGGAGCGCGAGGCGGCGGAGCCGGTCCCGCGAAGCGGGCGCGCCGCCGCCGCCGGCGCGGACGATGGCGAAAAGCTGCGCCGCCGCGGCGCGGAAGGCGGCGGCGGCGTCCTCGAAATCGAAGCGGGCGAGTTCGGCGGCGGCCTCCTCGATGGCGGCTCGAAGTAGCGCGTGGAGCCCTTCGGCGCCGGGCTCCAGCCGCAGGTCGGGCGCGCCGGGCGCCGTCGGGCCGGAGGGGCGCGGCGGCGCCGGCGGCAGCGCCGCCTCGGCGAGGATCGAGGCCTGCGTCGCGCCGCTTCGATAGGTTTTCGCCGCGGCCTGAAGGAGCGCGCCGAGCGCCAGCTTGGCGAGGCCGGCGAGCCAGACATCCATCCGCGCGAGCTGCGGCGCGAGGCGGACCGCTTCGGAAAGCTTCGGGGCCGCGCCTTTCGGGCCGGGCGGCAGGCCGTGGAAATCCTCCCGCGCGAAGATAGGCCAGGCCTTGAGCGCGCCCTCGTCCATCTCGTAGCGAAGGACGCCCGACATGCCGTGGAAGGCGTGGTCGAAATCCGGCAGCGGATGGTCCGGCGCCCGGCCGAGCGCGGCGTAGACCCGTTTCATCACCGTCAGCGCGTTGTAGTAGCAGCCGAGAAAGCCGTGGATCCCGTGCTCGTAAAGGCGTTTCGAGCGGTCGAGATCGCGCCCGGTGGCGCATTTGCCGCCGGCGCGCCAGCCCTGCTGATAGATCGTCACCTCGAAGCGGGTCTCGAACCCCCGCGCCTCGGTCAGGCGGAAGGCGGCCACCAGCGCCGAAGGGCCGGCGCCGAGGATCGCGATGCGCCGTTTCCGCGGCGCCCCCTTCTTCTTCGGCATGCGTAGTCCCCTCCCGAAGCCGGCCCGGGGTCAGCGCCTCCCGGCCTTGGCGAGCGCCGCGACGAAGCGGCGCGACAGCTCCTCGTCGCGAAACGGGTGGCCGACGCGGAGCGACGCGTCGGAGTAGCGCGGCATCGCCTTGCGGCCCTGCTCGTAGGCGGCCTTCGCGGCCTCGACCCGGCCAAGCTCGGCGAGGATGGCGGCGCGCAGGAAATGGTTCTGGAACCAGGCCGGGCGGATCACCAGCGAGTAGTCGACCAGCTCCAGCGCGGGCTCGAGCCGGCCGTCGATCCAGTCCGCAATCGCCTTGGTGCGGACCCAGAGGCCGGAATGCTGGTCATAGGGCGAGAGCGCCAGCACCTCGTCGGAGAGCCGCCGCGCCGCCTCCGTCTCGCCGAGAAAGGCGTGGACGCGCCCGAGCTCGCCCATCGCCACCGCGAGCGAGGGCGAGAGGCGGAGGGCGTGGGAGATCCGGGCCTTCGCCTGATCGAGGAGTTCGGGCGTGGTGCAGGCGACGCCGAGCGTGAGCTGCGCCCAGCAATCGTTCGGGTCGATCTGCACCGCGCGCGCCGCCCAGCGCTGCGCCTGCCGGACCGACTCGCCGATGTCCTTAGACCAGTCCGACCAGGCGTCGAGCATGTGGGAGAAGGCCAGGATGCAATGCGTGGGAATGTCTTGCGGGCTGATCTTGAGGGCCCGGTCGAGGAGCTTTCGCGCCTCCTGGTTGTTCGCCGGCCGGGTCGTCCAGAAGAGCCAGCGGGCCCGCATCAGGAGCCGCCAATGCGTCGCGTCCTCGTGGTGGGCCCAGTCTTCGGCGGCCTCCTTCTTCGCTTCCATTTCCAGCATCTTCGGCTCGAAATGGGCGGCGACGGCGCGGGCGACGCTGCGCTGGAGATCGAGGATGTCGTCGATCTCGTCCTCCCGCTCGATGGAGGATTCGGTCTTCTGCTCGGCGACGCTGGTGAGCGTGGCGACGACGCGGACGCGCCGCTGCTGCGCGCTGATGGCGATGCGCAGGACATAATCGGCATAGTCCCGAAGGTCCCGCTGGCTGCGGTCGGCGTCGATCGTGGCCGGCATGAAGGGCGAGGGGTTGAGCGCGGCGACGCGGATCCAGGCGGATTTCGAGAGATTGGCAACGATTTGCTCGGTGACGCCCTGGCCGAGCCAGGCGAATTCCGCCGGCAGCCGCTCGGAGACGTTCAGCACCGCGATGGTCGGCCGGCCGTCCCCCGCGCGGGGCGGCGGCGCCGGGCGGGGCGGCGGCGCGGCGACGGCGCCGCGGGAGGCGAGCGCGGCGATCTCCGGCATCGGCTCGGTCGCCAGTTCGCGGATCATGATCTGGCGGAACTTCTCGAAATGCGCCCGCGCCTGGCCGCGCCGCCCTTCGGCGAGATGGCAACGGATCAAGAGCTCATGGCCCGCCTCATGGGTCTGGTCGCAGGCGATGACGCGCTCGGCGGCGCGCTGGGCGAGCGCCACGTCGCCGCCGTCCAGCGCCAGCCGGCCGAGCCGCACCAGCGCCGAGACGACGAGGTCGAGCGCCGCCTCGCGCCGGGCGCGGGCCCAGTCCTGAAAGGCTTCGGCGCGGGCCGCGTTGTCCATCAGGAAGTCGCCGCCGTAGAGGGCGAGGATGCCGTCGATCGCCTCCGGCCGGCCGGAGGCGGCGGCGGCCTCGATCTCCGCGAGGTCGAGCGTGAAGGTTCCCGGGACAAGGCCGATATGGGTGTCGGTCACGTCGAACACGGCGTCGAAGATCTCGTCGCCGAGGCCGAGCTTGATGCGCCGGATCTCCTGCCGGAGGCTGCCGCGGCCCTGCGCCGGGCCCGACCGCTCCCACAGGAGGTCGACGATCTCGTCGCGGCTGGCGCTCCGCGGCGCGCGGTCGGCGAGAAAGGCGAGAAGGGCGAGGGATTTCATCCCGAGCGCGGCGGGGCGCTCCGCCGGCGGCGCGTGGACGGAGGTTTCCCCAAGCGTCCGGATCGCGATCCTCGCCGCCGGGTCCCGCCCTTGCAACACGCAGCCGCCTCCTCAAAGCAATTGGCGTTGTTCTACCCGAATGACGCGCCCGCACAAAGCGCCGCGCCGCGGAGGGATGGACGCGGCTTCGGGCGCCTGCTACGCGCGCCTGCCATGCTGCGCCGCCTCTATGACTGGACCATCGCGCTCGCCGAGTCGCCCGGCGCGCTCACCGCGCTGGCGGTGGTCTCCTTCATCGAAAGCTCGATCTTCCCGATCCCGCCGCATGTGATGCTGATTCCCATGGTGATCGCGCGGCCGCGGGACTGGGTGAAGATCGCCCTCGTCTGCTCGCTGGCCTCGGTCGCCGGCGGCGCGGCGGGCTATGCGCTCGGCCTCTTCGCCTTCGAGAGCGTGGCGAAGCCGATCCTGGCGCTCTACGGCTACGAGGCGAAATTCGCCGATCTGGCGGCGCGCTACAACGAATTCGGCGCCGAGGCGGTGCTGATCGCCGGGCTGACGCCGTTTCCGTTCAAGATCATCACGATTCTCTCGGGCGCGACAGGGCTCGATTTCGCGACCTTCCTCGCGGTCTCGATCGTCGCGCGGTTCACCGTCTTCTTCGTGATGGCGGCGCTTCTCTGGAAGCTCGGCCCGCCGGTGCGGGTTTTCATCGAGAAGCGGCTGGGTCTGATGTTCACGCTCTTCGTCGTGCTGCTGCTCGGCGGATTCGCGGTGGCGAAATGGCTGGCCTGAGCCCGCGCCTTCTCGCGCTCGCGCCGGTCCTCGGGCCCATGGCGCTGCTCGGCGGGGCGCTGGTGGCGCAATACGGTTTTCTGCTGCTCCCCTGCGAGATGTGCATCTGGCAGCGCTGGCCGCACGGGATCGCGCTGGCGCTGGGCCTGCTGGCGCTGGTCGCGCGGGGCCGGCTCCGCGCCCTGCTCCTCGCCCTCGCGGCGCTGGTGCTGCTGATCGGGGCCGGGATCGGCGCCTTTCACGCAGGGGTCGAGCAGCACTGGTGGGAGGGGCCGACGGCCTGCACCGGCGCGCCGCCGACCGGGCTTTCCGGCGCGGCCTTCCTCGAGACGCTGAAGGGCCGGCCGCTGATCCGCTGCGACGAGATCGCGTGGAGTTTCCTCGGCCTCTCGATGGCGGCGTGGAACGCGCTGATCTCGACCGGGCTGGCGGCGGCGACGGCGCTCGCCGCCCGCGCCTATGCGTCGAGCTCGGCGTCCCAGTAAAGGAAGTCCATCCAGCTGTCGTGC
>CALFYQ010000172.1 GCA_937952085.1 uncultured Paracoccaceae bacterium
GCCGGGCGATCTGGAGGTCGGCGTCATGCACGATATCGCCCCAGATCAGCAGGCTCTCGCCGCCCGAGGCGACGAGATAGCCGGTATGGCCCGGCGTGTGGCCGGGGAGCGCAACCACGCTGACGCCGGGAAAGACCTCGCCCGCGGCGAAGCGCATCCGGTCCCGATAGGGCGCGAGGCGGAAGCGGCCGTTGAGGAAGTTCCGCTCGCGGATCTCCGGCGTCGCCCGCGCCATCGCCGCGTCGTCATGCCAGTGCCGGTATTCCTCCTCGGCGATCACCAGTTCGGCGGCGGCGAATTCGGCCGTGCCGTCCGCCGCGGTGAGGCCGTTCGAATGGTCGGAATGGACATGGGTGAGGATCACCGTGTCGATCTCCGCCGGCGCTATCCCCGCCGCCGCGAGGTGACGCGCGACGCGCCCGACCGTCGGCCCGCGATCCGGCCCGCAGCCGGCGTCGATCAGCGCGACGCGCCCGGCGGAGTGGATCAGGAAGGCGTTGATCGGCAGGCGCGGCGGCGCCGGCCGGAAGGCGGCCTTCAACGCCGCCTCCGCCTCCGCCGCAGAGATGTCGCCGAAAAGCCCGTAGCCCGCCTCGACATAGCCGTCGGAAAGCGCGGTGACGACGATATCGCCGATCCGGCGGCGATAGACGCCGGGGATCTGGCTTTCAGGGGTCTCGCTCATGCCGGCCGGCCTCCGTTTCGCCGCCCTTTCATAGAGAGCGGCGCCGGCCGGCGCGAGGGCCGAACCCGGCTTGCCGCGGGCGCCGATTGCGATAACCTCGCCCGCGAACGGGAGATGAGGGGACGGGAATGAAGACGCATCTGAAAGCGGCGGCCCTGCTCTCCGCGCTCGTCGCGGCGCCGGCCGCGGCGCATCATCCGATGGGCGGCGCGCTCCCCTCGACGCTCTCGGAGGGGCTGCTCTCGGGGCTCGGCCACCCGGTGATCGGGCTCGACCATCTCGCGTTCCTCGTCGCCGCCGGGCTGATCGCGGGCGTCGCCGCGCTCTCGCCGCTGGCGCCGCTCGCCTTCGTCGCGGCCTCGCTGGCCGGCGTGGCGCTCCACCTCGCCCTCGTCGACCTGCCTGCGACGGAGCCGGTGGTCGCGCTCAGCGTCGCCGCCGCGGGCGCCGCGCTGATCGGCGCGCGCGCCTTCCGGCCCGCGGGCCTCTGGGCGGCCTGCTTCGCCTTCGCCGGCCTCTTCCACGGCTACGCCTATGGCGAATCCATCATCGGCGCGGAGCCCGCGCCGCTCGGCGCCTATCTCGTCGGCCTCGCGCTCGTTCAGTCCGCCATCGCCCTCGGCGCATGGCGGCTCGCGGCGCTGAGGGGCTGGGCCGCCGGGGCGGCGGCGCCCCGCATCGCCGGCGGCGTCGCGCTCGGCGTCGGCCTCTCCGCGCTCGCGGGGCAGATCGCCGGCTGAACCGCCCGAGCGCGGCGCTTCACGGGTCGAGAGCCGCCCGCGCCGCGCCGGCGGTCTCCTCCGGCGTTCCGGAGGCGTCGAGTCGCCGCCAGCGCATCTCGCCGAGATCGAGCGAGAACTGCCGGCGGAGCACCGAAAGGTCGGCGTCCGAGGCGTCTCCCTTCCGGCCCGCCACCCGCGCCTCCAGAACGTCTTGCGGAGCGGCGAGCCAGAAAAAGGCGGCCGGAACGCCGAGCCGCGCGGCGAGACGCTCCACCTCATGCCGGCGCTCGGATTCGAGGAAGGCGCCGTCGATCACCACCGAATGGCCCGCCCGCAAGATGGTCTCGGCCCGGCGGATGAGCGCCGCATAGACCTCGCCGCGCGCCGCCTCGGAATAGGCCGCGCCGGATAGCCGCTCCGTCGCATCAAGGCCCCGCGCCGCCTTCCGCTCGAGATCGGTGGAAAGATGGACCGCCCCCGGCTTCGCCCCGAGACCGGGCGCGAGGGCGCGGGCCAGCACCGTCTTGCCGGTCCCCGAGAAGCCGGAAACGGCGACAAGCCGGGCCGGCCGGGGCGCGAGCGCCGTCATCGCTTCGCCGAGATAGGCGCCGATCTCCGCCGCCGAGGCGCCGGCCCGCCCCCGCGCCGCGTCGGTCTGGAGCAGGACCATCGCCCGGATCGCCGCGCGCGCCGAAAGGAAGAGGGGCAGCGCCGCCAGCCCGGCATCCTCCCGCCCCCGCGCGGCGAGGAGATATTCCGACAGCGCCCGGCAGGCGGCGGCGCCGAGCCCGCGATGGAGGAGGTCCATCAGGAGAAAGCCGAGGTCGTAGAGCACGTCGCAGGTGCCGAGCCGCTCGTCGAACTCGAGCGCGTCGAACGGGACCGGCCGGCCCTCGACGAGGACGATGTTGCGAAGGTGGAGGTCCCCGTGCCCCCGGCGCACATGGCCGCCCCGCCCCCGCGCGTCGAGAAGCGGCGCGGCGGCGGCGAGCGCGGCCCGGCTCGCCGTGGACCAGTCCGAAACGCGCTCCATTCCCGCTGCGCCGGGAAAGTCCGCGAAGACCCGGCCAAGTTCGTCGAGAATCTCGCCGATGAGCCGGGCGCCCGCCTCCTCCCGAACCGGCGCCGCCTCATGATACCGGGCGACCATGCGGCCGATCTCGTCCGCCAGCGCGCCGTCGAGCGCGCCGCGTTCGGCGACCGCCTCCAGTTCGTCCTCGGCGCGGAACCGGCGCATCCGCAGCACCCAGTCGAGCGCCTCGCCTTCGCCGCCGAGGCGCAGCCCTTCCGGCCCGCGCGTCACCGGCAGCACCTCGCGATAGATCGTCGGCGCGGCAGGGGCGTTGAGTTCAAGCTCCCGCTCCAGGAGCGTTCGCCGCTTCTCCGGCGTCGAGAGGTCCATGTAGTCGTATCTGACGGCGCGTTTCAGCTTCAGCGCCGCGTCGCCCGAGAGGAAGATCACCGCGCCGTGGGTGTCCAACCGCTCGACCGGCCCTGTCCCGCCGAAGGCGGCGGGCGAGCCGAGGAAGGCCATCGCCTCTTCCTGCCCGCTCATCGAGCGCCTCGCCGCATCCGCGCCTCCCGAGCCTCGCCGCCCCGATCATAGCCGAAGTGGGCCGCTCCGGGGCAAGGGCCGGCGGCGCCGGGACGCGCCGCCGCAGGCATGACTCGGGAAATTCATTCGCAAGCGCAGCGTGGAGGTGGCAGGCCCTTTGCGGGACGGCCAGACTGATTCGATGCCGCATCCGCCGCGGCCGTCGCCGGATCGCAGATGCGCCGAAAGGGCAGCTCGACATGAAATCCGCAGAGGCCGACCTCATCGAGAACCGCACCTTCGATGAAATCGCCATCGGCGACCGCGCCAGCCTGACCCGAAAGGTGACGCGGGAGAACATCGAGCTTTTCGCCGTCATCTCCGGCGACGTGAACCCCGCGCATCTCGACCCGGACTACGCCAAGGGCGACCTCTTCCACCGCGTCATCGCGCACGGGATGCTGGGCGCCGGCCTCATCTCGGCGGTGCTCGGCACCGTATTGCCGGGGCCGGGCGCGATCTATCTGGGGCAGGACCTGACCTTTCTCCGCCCGGTCGGGATCGGCGACGAGATCACCGCCACGGTCACCGTGACGGAGAAGGTGGAGGCGAGCGGCGAGCTCGTCCTCGCCTGCGTCTGCCGCAACCAGGAGGGCAAGGAGGTCATCACCGGCCTCGCCCGCGTCCGCGCCCCGCGGGAGAAGGTGAAGCGCCCGCGGGTCGAACTGCCGGAGGTGCGGATCAGCCGGCACGAACGGCTCCACGCGCTTCTCGCCGCCGCGGCCGGGGGCGAGACGATGACGGTCGCGGTCGCACATCCCTGCGACGCCACCTCGATCGAGGGCGCGGTGGAGGCGGCCGAGGCCGGGCTGATCCGGCCCGTTTTCGTCGGCCCGCTGGCGAAGATCGCGAAGGCCGCCGAGGCGGCCGGGCTCGACATCTCCGCCTATGAGCAGGTGGACGCGCCGCATTCGGACGCCGCCGCCGCGGCCGCCGTGGCGCTGATCCGCGCCGGCAAGGCGGACCTTCTGATGAAGGGCTCGCTCCACACCGACGAGCTTCTCCACGCCGTGCTCGACGAGGAGAAGGGCCTCCGCACCAAGCGGCGGCTCAGCCATGTCTACCTGATGGACGTGCCGCGGCACCCGAAGCCGCTCCTGATCACCGACGCCGCGGTGAACATCGCGCCGAACCTCCGCGAGAAGCGCGACATCATCCAGAACGCCATCGACCTCGCCCATGTGATGGGAACGGCGAAGCCGAAGGTGGCGATCCTCTCCGCCGTCGAGGTGGTAAACCCGGCCATCCCCTCGACGCTCGACGCCGCGGCGCTCTGCAAGATGGCCGATCGGGGCCAGATCACCGGCGCGCTGGTCGACGGCCCGCTCGCCTTCGACAACGCCGTCAGCCTCAAGGCGGCGAAGGACAAGGGCATCGTCTCCGAGGTGGCCGGGGACGCCGACATCCTCGTCGTACCCGATCTCGAGGCGGGCAACATGCTGGCGAAGCAGCTCACCTTCCTCGCCGGGGCGGATGCGGCCGGCGTCGTCCTCGGCGCCCGCGTGCCGATCATCCTGACCAGCCGCGCGGACAGCAAGGAGACCCGCCTCGCCTCCTGCGCGGTGGCGGCGCTGATGGCCCGCGCCCGGCTCGGGGCCTGAGATGCCGGCGGCCGAAGGGGCGATCCTCGCGCTCAACGCCGGCTCCTCCAGCCTCAAGTTCGCGCTTCGCATCGGCGACGCGCTCCGCGCCCGCGGCGAGATCGAGCGGATCAGCCAGGCGCCGCATTTCCGCGCCCATGACGGCGCCGGCGCGCTCCTCGAAGAGCGGGGATGGGCCGCGCCGCCCGGTTTCGAGGCGCTCTTCTCCCATGTCCTCGGCTGGTGCGACGCGCATCTCGGCGGGGCCGCGCTCGAAGGCGTCGGCCACCGGGTCGTCCATGGCGGGGCGGCGCATGTGCGCCCCGAACGGGTCACGCCCGATCTCCTCGCGGCGCTCGACCGGCTCACCCCGCTCGCGCCGCTCCATGAGCCGCACAACCTCGCGCCGATCCGCGCCATCGCCGCGCTCCGGCCCGGGCTGCCGCAGGTCGCCTGCTTCGACACCGCCTTCCACCACACCATGCCGGCGGTCGCGACCCGGCTCGGCATCCCGCGGGAGATGACCGCGGCCGGCATCCGCCGCTACGGCTTTCACGGGCTCTCCTACGAGTGGATCGCCGGCCGGCTCGCCGCGCTCGACCCGGCGCTCGCGGGCGGGCGGGTGATCGCCGCCCATCTCGGAAACGGCGCCAGCCTCTGCGCCATGAGGCGGGCCGGAGCCTCGACACCACGATGGGCTTCACCGCGGTGGACGGGCTCATCATGGGCACCCGTTCCGGCGCGCTCGACCCCGGCCTCGTCCTCCATTTCCAGACCGCGATGGGGATGAGCGCGAATGAAGTCGGCGAGATGCTGAACAGGCGCTCGGGCCTTCTCGGCATCTCGGGAATCTCCTCCGACATGCGGGAGCTTCTCGCCTCCGACGCTCCGACGGCGCGGGAGGCGGTGGAGAGCTTCGTCTACCGCATCGTCCGCGAAGCCGGGGCGCTCGCCGCGGCGATGGGCGGGCTCGACGGCTTCGTCTTCACCGGCGGCATCGGCGAGCACGCCGCGCCGGTCCGCGCCATGATCGCCGAGGGCCTCGGCTGGCTCGGCGCCGCGCTCGACCCGGCCGCGAACGCGGCCTCCGCCCCGGTGATCTCCGCCCCCGGAAGCCGCCTCGCCCTCCGCGTCGTCCCGACCGACGAGGAAGCGATGATCACCGCCCATACCCGCGCCCTCCTGAAGGAGCCTCGATGACCGACCCCCGTCTCAACAGCCTCGAAGGCAAGCGCGGCCTCGTCATCGGCATCGCCAACGAGATGAGCATCGCGGCGGGCTGCGCCGAGGCCTTCGCCGCCGCCGGCGCCCGGCTCGCCGCCACCTATCTCAACGACAAGGCGGAGCGCTTCGTCCGCCCCGTCACCGACAGGCTCGGCTGCGAGATCGTGCTACCTTGCGACCTCCGCGAGCCCGGCCAGCTCGAAGCCGTCTTCGCCCGGATCGAGCAGGAATGGGGCGGGCTCGACTTCCTCCTCCACTCCGTCGCCTTCGCGCCGAAGGAGGATCTCCACGGCCGCGTGGTGGACAGCTCCGCCGAGGGCTTCGCCCTGGCGATGGACGTCTCCTGCTACAGCTTCATGGCCTGCGCGAAGCTGGCGGAGCCCCTGATGAAGGCGGGCGGCTGCCTGCTCACCGTCACCTTCTACGGCTCCGAGCGGGTGGTGGAGCATTACAACATGATGGGCCCGGTGAAGGCCGCGCTCGAAAGCGCGATGCGCTATGTCGCGGCGGAGCTCGGCCCGCAGGGCATCCGCGCCCACGCCATCTCGCCGGGCCCGATCAGGACGCGCGCCGCCTCCGGCATCGACCGGTTCGACGCCCTCCTCGACGCCGCCGCCGCCCGCGCCCCGACCCACCATCTCGTCGGCGTCGAGGATGTCGGCGCGCTCGCCTGCTTTCTCGTCTCCGACGCGGCGCGGCGCATCACGGGGACGGTGATTCCGGTGGACGGGGGCCAGCATCTTTCCGCCTGAGCCCGGCGCGGAAGGCGGTCTCGCCGGCGGCGAGCTCGATGATCTCCGAGGTGATCGTCTCCTGCCGCACCTGCCGCTCCAGCGCCACCAGCTCTGCGAGCTTCCGGTCTGTCTGGCCCTCGGCCGCCGCCATCGCGTGCATCCGCGCGGCGTTCTCGGCCGCGAGGGCGTGGAGCGCGGCGCGGCAGAGCCCGGCATGGAGCGCGTCATCCAGCAGCCCCGCGAGAAGATCGGCCGGCGGCAGGTTGAGGATCGGCG
>CALFYQ010000173.1 GCA_937952085.1 uncultured Paracoccaceae bacterium
CGCGCGCGGGGCGAAAGATCGAGCTTCTGCCCCGCGAATTCGCCCTCCTCGAACATCTCCTCCGCCGCAAGGGTCGGGTGCAGACCCGGACGATGCTGCTCGAAGCGGTCTGGAACATACACTTCGATCCGCAGACAAATGTGGTTGAAACCCATATCAGCCGCCTCCGCTCCAAGATCGACAAGCCCTTCGACAAGGAACTGATCGAGACGGTGCGGGGCGCCGGATACCGGGTCGCCGGCTGACCATGCCCGCGCCCACCCGGCTCCGGCGGGCGCTCCGCTCCTCGCCGGTGAGGCAGGCGCTGGTCCTCCTCGCCGTCTTCGCGCTGGTGAATCTCCTCACCCTCGGCGGAACCTGGCTGAAGCTCCGCGACGATCTCGCCGCGCAGATCCGCGCCGACCTGGCGCTCGAGATGCAGAGCTTCGACCTCTCCGCCACGCCCCGCGCCCTCGCCGCCATCGTCGCCGCCAAGGCCCGCGCGGTGGACGCGACCCGCACCGTCATCGTCTTTCTCGGCGCCGATGGGAGCCGGGTCGGCAACGCCGTCGCCCGGTTCGAAGGGGGCGAGCTTCACCTTTTCGCCGAGGGGGCCGGCGCGCTGGCCGAGGCCGGTTATCTCCATGAGGCTCGGCGGCTTTCCGGTGGCGTGCTGATCGTGGCGATGTCGCTCGCGCCGCTCGGCGCGCTCGACGACGCCTTCCTCACGCTCCTCGCGCTCAGTCTCGCGCCGACCATCGTGCTCTCACTCGGCGTCGCCGCATGGCTTTCGCGCCGCGCGGCGCGGCGGGTGCGCGGGGTGGAGGAGGTGCTGGACCGGCTCACCGAGGGCGATCTCTCCGCCCGCTATGCCGAGGCCGGCGCGGCGGAGGACGACATCGCCCGCATTGCGGCCGGGGTGAACCGGCTCGCCGCCCGGCAGGAAGCGGCGACCGACGCGCTGAGGCAGGTCACCGCCGACATCGCGCACGACCTCCGCACCCCGCTCCAGCGGCTCTCCGCGCTCCTCCACGATCTTCGGGCCCGGCTCCCCGAGAGCGAGGCCGCCGGCCTCGCCGCGCGCGCGGCGGGCGAGGCGGACCGCGCCGTCTCGGTCTTCCGCGCGCTCCTCGAAATCGCCCAGATCGAGGGGGGGGACGGCGCCGCCCGGCTCTCCGTCTTCGACCTTCGCGCCCCGGCGCGCCGCATCGTGGAGCTTTATGAGCCGGCGGCGGAGGAGGGCGGGCGCAGACTCTCCTATTCCGAGCCCGAGGCGGAGGTGCGGGTGGAGGCGGATGCGGACCTTCTGGCCCAGGCCCTCGCCAACCTCGTCGAGAACGCGCTTCGGCACACGCCGGAAGGAAGCCGCGTCGCCGTCGCCGTCGGCGAGGGGCCGGAAGGGCCTGAGCTTTCCGTCTCCGACGATGGGCCGGGCATTCCCGAAGGCGAGCGGGAGAAGGTGACGCGGCGGCTCTACCGGCTGGAGCGGAGCCGCACCACCGAAGGCCATGGCCTCGGCCTCGCCCTCGTCGCCGCCATCGCCCAGCGCTGCCGCGCCCGGCTCGTCCTCGAAGACGCCGGGCCGGGCCTCAGGGCGCGGGTGATCTTTCCGCGGCCGAAAGCCGGGTAGGGGCGCGCGCCGCGGCTCGGCTCACGTCCGTTTGCGGAACCTGAACTTGATCGACGCGCCGGGCCGCGTCGTCAGCTTGCCGACCGGCATCACCCGCGCTGCGGAAGGGCATGCGAAATCGTAGCGACGGCACAGCTCGGCGAGGATCAGCACGCTTTCGGTCTGGGCGAAGCTCGCGCCGGTGCAGACGCGCGGACCGATCCCGAACGGCATGTAGGAGCGGCCGGAGCGGCGGATCTCCCGCTGCCGCTCCCAGCGGTCGGGGTCGAAGATGTCGGGCCGGCGCCAGAACTTCCGGTGCCGGTGGATCAGCCAGGGCGAGATCACGATTAGCGCGCCCTTGGGAATCCGTTCGTGGAGCAGCTCGTCCGCCTCCATCGCCACGCGGGTGATGAAGGAGACCGGCGGATAGAGCCGCAGAACCTCCTTGAAGACGTTGCGGGCGTGGGGAAGCGCGCGGAGATGCTCGAACCGTACCGGCCCGCCGCCGGCAGTCGCCTCCACCTCGTCGCGAATCCGCGCCAGGTGCTCCGGCCGCTCGGCGAGGATGAAGAAGGCCCAGGTCAGCGCCGAGGCCGAGGTTTCGTGCCCGGCGAGGAAGAAGACGGCGATCTGGTCGACCAGCTCCTCGCGGGTGAAGGGCTCGCCCGTCACCGCGTCCCGCGCGGCGATCACGTCGCCGGCGATGTCGGCCTTGCGCTCGCCGGAGGCGAGGCGTCGGTCGATCAGCACGCCCACCTTCTCGCGGATCAGCTCGCACATCCGGCGCACCCGCTCTGGCGGGTCGATCTTGGCCCAGGCGGGCGTCTCGAGCATCACCTTCGGCTCGATCTGTGGCACGGCGTTCTGGTAGTCGGCGAAGGCGTGGAAGACGGCGCTCGCCGCCTCGCCCTCGATCGGCTCGGAGAAGATCGTGCGGAAGACGATGTCGGCGGTCAGCCGGCTCATCTCCTCGTCGAGCGAAAGCGCGCCGCCGCCCGCTTCGTCGAGCCGCTCCATTGCGGTGACGACCGCGCCGCGCATCGCCGCGAAGGCGGTGCGGATGCGCATATGGGCGAAGGCCGGGTCGATCATCGCCCGCTGCCGCGCCCAGGTCTCGCCGCCCGAGATGAAGACGCCGTCGCCCACTAGCGGCTCCAGCGCGCCGACCATCAGGTCGGATTTTGGGTAGTTGGCGACGCGCTCCACCAGCACCTTCCGCGCCAGGCCGGGGTGGTTGACGATGAAGATCGGCCGCTTGCCGAGCGGCGCGCGGCTGATGAACGTCTCGTAGGCGGCCTCCGGCAGCAACGAGAGTACGTCCCGCGGCCCGAAGAGGAGCGCCGAGGCGAGGGCGGCCATCACCGAACGGGGTTTCGGCGCGGGCGGGCGATAGGGGCGGTCGGGGCGCATCGTCTCTCCGGAAGGCGGCGCGAACCTAGCCGCGGCGCGGCCGGTGTCAAACGCCCCCCCAGCTTCAGCCCGGCGCGGCGATCATCGCCTTCAGCGTCTCCAGCCGGTCCGCCTCCCGCGGCGGCTTGTCCCAGCGAAGGCGCGAGATGCGGGGGAAGCGCATGGCGACGCCCGACTTGTGGCGCGGAGAGGCGGCGATCCCTTCGAAGGCGACCTCCAGCACGAGCCCGAAATCCGGCTCGGCGCGGACCGCGCGGACCGGGCCGTAGCGTTCCGTGGCGTTCTGGCGGACGTAGCGGTCGATCTCCCGCAGCTCCTCGTCGGTGAAGCCGAAATAGGCCTTGCCGACCGGGGCCAGCCGATCCCCGTCCCAGACCCCGAACGTGTAGTCGGAATAAAGCGAGCTCCGCTTGCCGTGGCCGCGCTGGGCGTACATCAGCACCGCGTCGATGAGGTGCGGGTCCCGCTTCCACTTGAACCAGGGGCCCCTCGGCCGGCCGGAGAGATAGGGAGAGTCCCGCCGCTTCAGCATCGCGCCCTCGATGGCGGGGTGCGGCGGCGCGGCGCGGAGGGCGTCGAGCGCGGCCCAGTCGGGAAAGTCGATCTCCGGCGAGAGGTCGAAGCGCGCCGGATCGAGCGGCGCGAGAAAGCCCGCCAGCCGGTCGCGGCGCGCGGCCCAGGGCAGGGCGCGGAGATCCTCCGCCCCGTCGATCAGAAGGTCATAAGCGCGGAGGAAGGCGGGGAGCCGCGCAGCCAACGCCTTGCCCGGCGTTTTCCGGTTGAGCCGCTGCTGAAGGTCGTTGAACCCGCCCGGCTCCTCGCCCGCGCGAACCATCAGCTCGCCGTCGAGCGCGCCCTCGAAGGTCATTGCGTCGACGAGGTCGGGAAAGGCGGCGGACATGTCCTCGCCGGTGCGGGAATAGAGCCGCCGGACGCCGCCTTCGGAGACCGCCTGCACCCGCACGCCGTCCCATTTCCATTCGGCGGCGTAGTCGGCGGGGGCCGCCGCCTCCCGGTCCCGCGCCTCGAAGGGGGTCGAGAGCATCACCGGGCGGAACGGCGCGCGGGCGGCGCTTTCGGGCTTCGGGCCGCCTTCGAGCCAGGCGAAGAGCGTTAGGTAGGGCGGCGTCAGCCCGTGCCAGAGTTCCTCGATCTCGGTCAGCGGAACCTCGCCCCATTCCGCCAGCGCCTGCCGCGCCAGCCGGGCCGAGACGCCGACGCGGAGGCCGCCGGTCGCGAGCTTCGCGAGGGCGTAGCGTTCGGCCGGGGCGAGCCGGTCGAGAAGGCCGGCGACAAGGGCCGGCGCCTCCGCCCGCCCGGCTGCGCGTAGACGGTCCACCACGTCGGAGAGGGGCGGCGGCTCCGCCCCGTCGCCCTCGCCGGGCCAGATCAGCGAGACGGTCTCGGCGAGATCTCCGACGAAATCGTAGGAGAGGGCGAAAAGCTCCGCGTCCACCCGTTCGGCTGCGAGGCCGCGCAGGAGCGACGGCGTGACGGCGCGGATCTCCAGCCCGCCGGTCAGCGCGGCGAGGGCCCAGCCGCGATCCGGGTCCGGCGTTTCAGCGAAGTGGAGGCGCATGAGGCGCAGCTTTTCGAGCCGGCCTGGGGTGAAGGCGAGCCGGTCCATCAGCCGGGCGAAGGCCCTCATTCCGCCTCCTCCTCCCGGCCGACGAGGTGGAGGGGCCGCGCCGCCCTGCCTTCGAGGTCGCACCAGCGGAGCAGCGCATCCTCCCGCCCGTGGGTGATCCAGACCTCGCCTGGGTCCACCTCCCGGATCGTGTCGGTGAGCGCGGGCCAGTCCACATGGTCGGAGATGACGAGGCCAAGCTCCGCGCCCCGCCGCCGCGCATGGGCGCGGACCTGCATCCAGCCCGAGGCGAAGGCCTGGAGCGGGGCGGGGAAGCGCCGCTCCCATGCCGAACCGAAGGCGGAGGGCGGCGCGACGATGATCTCTCCGGCGGTCCGCGCGGCCTCCGCCCTGTCGCCGGTCGCGTCTTCGAGCGGCCCGAGGTCGACGCCTCGCGCGGCGTAGTAGTCGCAGAGCCGGCGGAGCGCGCCGTGGAGGAAGATCGGCCGGTCCCAGCCCGCCTCGCGGAGGAGCGCGATCACCCGCTGCGCCTTGCCGAGCGAATAGGCCCCGACGAGGTGCGCCCGCTCCGGGAAGGCGCGGAGCGAGGCGAGGAGGCGGGCGATCTCCTCCGTCGGCTCCGGGTGGCGGAAGACCGGCAATGCGAAGGTCGCCTCGGTGACGAAGACGTCGCAGGGGAGCGGCTCGAAGGGCGGGGCGGTCGGGTCCCGGCTCCGCTTGTAGTCGCCCGAGACGACGATGCGGAGGCCGCGCCATTCGAGCCGGATCTGCGCCGATCCGAGGATGTGCCCGGCGGGGTGGAAGGAGACCTTCACGCCGCCGATTTCCCCCGCCGAGCCATCCTGCGTGGTTTCGGCGAAGCCTTCGCCAAGGCGGATCGCCATGACGTCGAGGGTCTCCCGCGTCGCCCAGACGGCGCCGTGGCCGGGGCGGGCATGGTCCGAATGGCCGTGGGTGACGAGGGCGCGCGGGACCGGGCGGGACGGGTCCACGTAGAAGTCGCCGACCGGGCAGTAGAGGCCGGCAGGGGTGGGGTGGAGCAGGTCTTCGGCGCGCATGGACTGAAATCTAGGGCGGCGGGGCGATTGGGGAAACGGATGCCGCGACAGGGCGGTGGGGCGGTCTATCGCGTGCGATATCGGGGTCAAGTAGTTGATCTGGTGAGTGTATTCAGAAATGAATGCAGCGTGACCGAGTGAACGGGGGCGTATTGCGACGGTGGAGCGGCGCGCAGGGGGCTGCGCCCGACCCTCTGTGGGCGCGTGATCGGATTGTGGTGGGCGCTTTATCCCGGAAGCCCCGGACGAGGATTGAGCGGCTCGGCACATCGCCAGCGCGCGCTCCCGGGGGGCAGGGGGTCGGGCGCCGCCCGGTCTGGCAGCCCGGGCGAAGGATTGGGCTCGGCGCGCCGTTCGCTCGCCCGGCCAGTTCGGCTCCGAAGCCTCAGGCCGTCCCCAGCCTTCGCGCCTCCGACCGGGCGCGGATCTCGTAGGCGACGGCGCCGACCACGGTGATGGCGATGATGAGGAAGGCGAGGGCCGAGATCGACGGGTCGGTGCCGAGCCGGACCTTGGAGGCCAGCACGGTCGTCAGCGTCTTCTCCGGCAGGATGGTGAAGACGGTGGTGTTGTAGTTCTCGAAGCTGGTCAGGAAGGCGAGGACCGCGGCCGAAAGCACCGCGGGCCTGAGGAACGGCAGCAGCACCTTGAAGAAGACCTGCACATGGCTCGCGCCGAGATCGAGCGCCGCCTCCTCCTGCGCCCGGTCGAAGCGCTGGAGGCGAGCGAGGAAGATCAGCATGCAATAGGCCGAGATGAAGCAGGACTGGCCGACAACCGAAAGGAAGATTCCGTCATAGAAGAAGGACTTGTAGGAGGCGCCCACGGCCGTCCCCAGACGATCCCAGAAGACCTTCGTCGAGACGCCGATGATGACGCCCGGCATCAGCACCGGCGAGACGACGATGGCGTAGTAGACCGAGCGCGCCCGCGCGCGGAGTTTCGTCATCAGGACCGCTGCGGCGAGGCCGATCGGCACCGCGACCAGCACCACGCCGAGCCCGATCAGCAGCGAGGTGCCGACGCCCTCGCGGATGTCCCGGTTGGCGAAGAGCTTGCCGAACCAGTCGAAGGTGAAGCCCTGCCAGGGCGTCACGGTCGGCGGCGTCGCGGTGTTGAAGGCGGAGGCGGACATGATGATCAGCGGCCCAAAGAGCCAGGCGAAGAAAAGGAGGACATAAAAGCCCATCATCAGGCCGCGGATGCGGTCGGCCGTCATTTCGCGATCTCCCCGAGATCGACGCGGAAGAGCCGCATCACGAGAAGCACGAAGACGACGCAGGTGACAAGCAGCACGAAGGCGTAGGCGGCGCCGAGCGGCCAGTTCAGCGAGGTGTTGAAGCGGTCGTAGATGACCTGGGTGAACCAGAGGTTCGAGGGCCCGCCGAGGATCTGCGGCACGGCGAGCGCGCCGACCGCCAGCATGAAGACCATGGTGCAGCCCGAGGCGATGCCGGCCTTGGCGTGCGGCATCACCACCCGCCAGTGGATCCGCCACGAGGGCGAGCCGAGATCCCGCGCCGCCTCGATCTGGTTGCGGTCGAGGCTTTCGAGCGCGTTGTAGAGCGGGAAGACCATCAGGAGGATGTAGGCGTAGGTCAGGCCCATATAGAGCGCCACGTCCGCCCGGATGAAATCGATCGGCTCGGAGATTAGGCCCATCCCGATCAGCGCCTCGTTCACCACGCCGCCGCCGCCGAGCAGGATGCGGAAGGCGAAGGCGCGGAGGATCTCGTTCACCCAGAACGGCAGGATCAGGCAGACCGCGAGGAGCCGCGCCGTGCCGCCCCGCGCCTTCTGCGCCATGAAGTAGGTGACCGGGTAGCAGATCAGGAAGTTGAGCCCGGTGACGAAGATCGCCGCGAGGATCGTGCGGAAGAAGACGACGAGGTGGAGGACGTTGGCCTGGAACTCCCAGCCGAAGATCGAGAGCCGCTCTGGCGAGCCCGGCGGGCCGAAGAGAAGATAGCGGTAATTGTCGAGGGTGTGGACGTCCTCGGGACCGCCGATCTTGCCGGGCGGCAGGTCGAAGCGGAACGAGAAATCCACCATGTAGGAGACCGGCAGGAGGATCATCATCAGGATCCAGAAGCCGGTCAGCACGGTGAAGACGGTTCCGATCGAGGCGCCGAGCCCGCCGAAGTTCGGCAGTTTCAGGCGCGCCTCACTCACCGGCCGTCTCCCCCTCGGGCAGCGCCACCGCCGCATCGGCGGCAAAGCGGACCGGGAAGGGCGCGCCCTGCGCCGGCGCCGTGGCTCCGCCCGGCAGGGAGAGGATGATCGGCTTGCCCTCGCCCGCCCGCCCGAGATGGACATGCGAGGCGTGGCCCTCGAATTCGGTGGAGAGGACCGGGGCGGAGAAGGCGTTTTCCGGCGCCTCGCCGGGCTCCAGCGCCTCGGGCCGGACGAAGAGGATGCCCTCGGAGCCGGCCGCCAGCCCCGGCCCGGCGCGGCCGCGCATCGGACCGAACTCGGTGGCGACGACGGCGTAGCCGCCCTCGACGCGCTCCACCCGGCCGCGGAGCGCGTTGTTCTCGCCGACGAAGGAGGCGACGAAGGCGGTGGCGGGGGTGCGGTAGACCTCCTCGCCGGAGCCGACCTGCTGGATCACGCCGGCGCTCATCACCGCCACGCGGTCAGACATCGTCAGCGCCTCGCCCTGGTCGTGCGTGATGTAGATGAAGGTGACGCCGACCTGCCGCTGGATCGCGCGAAGCTCCGTCCGCATGTGCTGGCGGAGCTTCAGGTCGAGCGCCGAGAGCGGCTCGTCGAGCAGCAGCACCTCGGGGTTGACGGCGAGCGCGCGGGCGATGGCGACGCGCTGCTTCTGGCCGCCGGAAAGCTCGGAGACGAGCTTGTCGCCCTGGCCGGAGAGGGCGATCAGCTCGAGAAGCTCATCGGCGCGCTTGCGCCGTTCGGCCCTGGAGACGCCCCGCACCTCGAGACCGAAGGCGATGTTCTCCCAGACCTTCATCAGCGGGAAGAGCGCGAGGTTCTGGAAGATGAGCGCGGTCGGCCGCCGGTTCGGCCCGACCCCGGCCATGTCCTTTCCGCCGATCAGCACCCGGCCTTCGGTCGGCGACTGGAAGCCGGAAACGGCGCGCAGGATCGTCGTCTTGCCGCAGCCCGAAGGTCCGAGGAAGGAGAAGAATTCGCCGGCGGCGATGCGGAGATTGGCGTCCTTCACCGCGGTGAATCCGCCGAACCGGATCGTCATCCGGTCGAGCTCTACGTCTGCGCTCATGTGCTGGAGGCCCCCCGGCGCTGGAAAGGGGCCGGCCGCGACGGGCCGGCCCCGATTGCGTCATGCGGCCTGGAAGCGGTCCACGTATTCGGTGCGGACGCCGGCGTACCATTCGGGCTCCCGCGGCCAGGCCCAGAGGTTGGCCAGGGCCTCGCCTGGATAGGCCTCGGAGAAGTTCTTCTTCGAGACGTCGGTGAGGAAGCCGTCGGCCCCGATCACGCAGGAATTGTAGCCGGTGAGGTTGGCGGTGAGGCCGCCGTTCTCCGGCCGGAACGAGAATTCGAGGAAGGCGTAGATCTCGTCCATGTTCTCGGCGCCGACCGGCATCGCGATGCCGTCGACCCAGGCCAGCGCGCCCTCCTTCGGCGCCTGGTAGGTGACGGGGTCGCCCGCCGCCTTCATCGCGAGGATCGGGCCGTCCCAGGTCTGGCCGATCACGACGCCCTCGTTGAGAAGGCCGGTCTTCTGGCCGTCGGCGTCGTTCCAGAACTTCTTCACGTGGCCCTTTCGGGCGATGGTCCAGTCGGTGACCTTCTGCCAGATCGGGCGCATCGCGTCCTCGGAGGCGTAGGCCGCCTTCATCGCGCCCGGCTCGAGCTCGCCGATCGTCTCCATGTAGAGGCCGGCGCCGAGCATCATCGAGTGCGGCCGGCCCATCATCTTGCCGGACATCTCGTCCGACCAGAGATCGCCGTAGGAGGGGACGCCGTCCTTCGGGGTCCACTGGTCGGTACGCCAGGCGATCGCCTCGGTGCCCCAGAGCTGCGGCACCCAGTGCGAGCCCTTGCCGCCGAAGTTCCACTCTTCCTCGCCGATCTTCACGAGGGCGGGGTTGAGGTTGCCGACCGGGATGCGCGCCATGTCGAAAGGCTGCAGAAGCTCCAGCGGCTCCCACTGGGGCGATCGCATGTTGGTCGGCGACACGAGGTCGAAGCCGCGGCCGCGGCTCGTCCGCATGTTGTTGATGATCTCCTCGTTCGAGCCGATCGGGGTGTGGTTGATCGTGATCCCCGTCTCCTTCTTGAACGCGTCCTTGAACGCGTCC
>CALFYQ010000174.1 GCA_937952085.1 uncultured Paracoccaceae bacterium
ATAAAGGGCCTATCCCGGCCGTATCGGGCGCCCGCCCAGGGGCGGACGCAACCCTCCGCGCTTCGTTCGGTAGTGGTTGCGTGCCATCGCCTCGCGATTGGGCGGCTGAAATCGACCCTGCCGAATACCCTGACGACCCGGCCCTCCCCTTGACGGCCCGCGGGGAATCCGCGAGCGGGGCTGCGGGCGCGCGTGGCTGGGGAGCAGGTCGATGGCGGTGCTTCTCGGGCTGGATGCGGGCGGCGCCTATACCGATGCGGCGCTCTGGGACGAGGCGGCCGGCCGGCTGATCGGAAAGGCCAAGGCGCCGACCACGCATCGCGACCTTCCCATCGGCCTCGGCGCGGCGGCGGAGGCGGCGCTCCGCGCCGGCGGGGTCGCGCCCGGCGAGGTGGCGCTCGTCTCGCTGGCCACCACGCTCGCCACCAACGCTTTGGTCGAGGGGCAGGGGGAGCCGGCGGGGCTCGTCCTCATCGGCTTCGGGCCGGCGGCGCTGGCGCAGGGCGGGCTCGGCGCGGCGCTTGGCGGCGACCCTTGCGTCGCGATCTCGGGCGGGCGGACGACGGAGGGCGCGGCGGCAGCCCCGTTCGACGAGGCGGCGCTCCGCGCCGGGCTGCGGGAGGCGGCGCCGAGGGTATCCGCCTTCGCGGTCGCCGGGCTTTTCGCCGTGCGGAACCCGGAGGATGAGCGGCGCGCGGCCGCCATCGTCGCCGAGGAGACCGGCCTTCCCGTCACCATGAGCCATGAGCTTTCCGCCCGGCTCGGCGGGCCGAAACGGGCGCTCACCACGCTTCTCAACGCGCGGCTCGTCGGGATGCTCGGGCGGCTGATCGAAGCGGCGGGGGCGCGGCTCTCGGCGCTCGGCATCGAGGCGCCGCTGATGGTGGTGAAGGGCGACGGCGCGCTGATGCGGGCGGAGACGGCGCGCCGCCGGCCGGTCGAGACGATCCTCTCCGGCCCGGCGGCGAGCCTCGTCGGGGCCGGGCGGCTCGCCGGGCGGGCGCGGGCGATCGTCGCCGATATCGGCTCCACCACCACCGACCTCGCCGCGCTCGAGGGCGGCGCGCCGCGGCTCGACCCGGAGGGCGCGACGATCGGCGGCTTCGCCACCATGGTGGAGGCGGCGGCGGTCCGCACCCACGGGCTCGGCGGCGACAGCGAGATCGGGGTGGAGGCGGCCGGGCTCTCGGCGCGGCTGACGGTCGGGCCGCGGCGGGCGATCCCGCTTTCGGATTTCGCCGAGGGGCGGGGCTTCGTGCTGGAGACGCTGCGGCGGCAGGCGGCGCGCGGCCGCTGGGCGCCGGGGGACGGCGCGTTCCTCACGCCCGGCGGGGTCCGCTTCGCCGCGGCCGAGCCGGGGGAGGCGGCGCTCCTCGTCTCGGTCGGCGAAGGCGCGGCGGAGGAGGACCTGGCGCTCGGCCCGCGGGCGCGGGCGGCGCTCGGCCGGCTTCTCGCGCGCGGGGCGCTGCGACGCGCGGCCTTCACGCCGACCGACGCGGCGCGGGCGCTCGGGCGGCACGACGGCGGCGTTCGTGAGGCGGCGGAGCTTGGCGCCCGCATCCTCGCGCGGCGGAAGGGCGGCGACGGCCGCGCGCTCGCGCCGGATGGGGCGGCGCTCTCCGAGATGGCGCTCGCCGCTTTGGTGCGGCGTTCGGCGGAACGGGTTCTGGGCGCGGCGCTGGCGGCAGACGGCCTCGCGCCCGAACTGGCGGACGGGCCGCTCGCCGCCGCGGCGCTCGACCGGCGCGGAGCGGGCGGCGCCGGGTTCGCCGCGCTCGGGCTCGGGCTTTCGGCGCCGCTCGTCGCGCTCGGCGCGCCGGCGGCGTCCTATTACCCGGCGGTCGGGCGGCTTCTCGGGGCCGAAGTGGTGGTCCCGGAGCATGCCGAGGTGGCGGGCGCCGTCGGAGCGGTGGCGGGGCGGGTCTCGGCGCGGGCGGAGGCGCTGGTGCTGCCGGCCGAGGCGGGGGGCTTCGCGCTCCTCTTCGAAGGGCCGCCTTCGCTCCATGCCGATCTCGCCGCGGCGCGGGCGGCGGCCGAAGCGGCGGTGACGGCGGCGGCGATGGCGCGGGCGGCGGAGGCTGGGGCGGAGGCGCCGGAGGCGCGGCTCCGCTGGGAGGAGAAGCACGCCGAGGTCGAGGGCAGGCCAGTTCTGGTCGAGGCGCGGCTAACCGCGATGGCGAGCGGCCGGCCGGCCTTCCGCGCGGGTTGAGCGCTATCAGCGCCGATTGATCAGCCAGACCCCGGCGAGCGCCGCGGCGAGGCCGGCGAAGACGGTCGGCTCCGGCCGCTCGCCGAGGACGACGATCCCGAGCGCGACGCCGATGCCGGCGCGGAGATAGGCCTGGCTGGCGACGCCGAGCGCGCCGAGCGTGCGGACGAGCCGGAAATAGAGGAGGAGCGCGAGGCCGGTGGAGAGAAGGCCGAGCGCCAGGGCCGCGGCGAGCGCGCCGGCTGGCGGCCGGAGCGCCCAGGGACGGTCGAGCGCGAGGGCGAGCGGGCCGACCACGGCGAGGGCCGCGACCATGGTTCCCGCCGCGATCACCGGCGCCGTCAGATGCGAGAGCCGGCGGCCGTGCAGCGCCGCGCCGGCGTAGAGCGCGGCGGAAAGGAGCGCAGCAAGCTGGCCGGCGACGCCTTCGCCCCAGTTCACCGACGCCTCCCGCCCGACGATCAGGAGAACGCCGCCGAAGCCGAGCGCGACGCCGAGGGCGCGGCCGGGCGTCGCCCGCTCCGAGGGGACGAAGAGGAGCGCCAGTAGCGTCACCCAGAGCGGCGAGGTGGAGTTGAGGACGGCGGCGACCGCGCCGTCGATCCGTCCCTGGCCCCAGGCGAGGAGGAGCCACGCGCCCGAGGCGTTCAGCACCGACTGGACGAAGAGCCGGCCCCAGCTTCGCCGGTCCCGCGGCAGCCGCTCGCCGCGGAGGGCGACCACGGCGACGAGGAAGAGGCAGGCGACGCCGATCCGCACCGCGATCAGCGTGACCGGCGGCAGCCCTTCGAGCGCCAGTTCGATGAAGAGGTAGGAGGCGCCCCAGAGGAGCGCGAGAAGGCCGAGGAGCGCAAGCTCGACGGCCCGGCGCGGTTCAGCCATGAAGCGCCCGGCTGTCCGCGGGCGCCTCGTCCCGCGTCTCCATGCCGTAATCCCGGATCACCGCGGCGACGCGGAGCCGGTAATCGGCGAAGAGCCGGCCGCGCCCGGCCTTCTGCGCCTCCCGGTGGCGGGAGAGGCGGCGCCATTCATCGAGCGCGGCCTCGTCGCGCCAGAAGGAGATGGAGAGCAGCTTTTCCGGGTCCATCAGCGACTGGAACCGTTCGACGGAGATGAAACCGTCGATCCCTTCGGCGAGCGGGCGCATCTCCGCCGCCATCTTGAGATAGGGGTCCTTCATCCCCGGCTTGGGGAACACTTCGAAAATGACGGCGATCATGGCCTATTCCTCCCGGTCCACGCGCTTGAGGAAGCGCCGCTCCTCTCCGAGAAGGAATCGCTCCCGCATCGCGAAGGCGTAGTTATCGCGGCCGATCGGGTCCGCCGCCAGCCGCGCGCGATAGGCTTCGTAGGCGGCGAGGCTCTCGACGTGGTAGACGCCGTAGGCGAGGGTGGATGAGCCCTCATGCGGCGCGAAATAGCCGACGAGATCGGCCCCGTAGCGCGGAATCGCCTCGCCCCAACCGCGCGCGTAGCGGCGGAACAGCTCGGGCCGGGCCGGGTCGATCCGGTAGCGGATGAAACAGGTGATCATGGGGTCTCCTTTCGCGGCCCTGTTCTGCCCCGTTGCGCGGCGCGAATGTTTCGGCAATGGTCGAAGCATGAAGGAAGGCCCGGACATCGCGCTCTACGCCTCGCTGATCGGCGACCCGGCCCGCGCCAACATGCTGACGGCGCTGATGGCCGGCCGCGCGCTGACCGCGACCGAGCTCGCCGCCGAGGCGGGGGTGACGGCGCCGACCGCCTCCTCGCATCTCTCGAAGCTCGAAGGCGCGGGGCTGGTGACGCTGCGGCGGCAGGGCCGGCACCGCTATTTCGCGCTGGCGGGGCCGGACGTGGCGAAGGCGCTGGAGGCGCTGATGGGGCTCGCCGCAGGCAAGGGGCGGCTTCGCGCGCGGCCCGGCCCGCGGGATGCGGCGCTCCGGCGCGCGCGGGCCTGCTATGACCACCTGGCGGGCGAGACCGGGGTGGAGATTCTCGATTCCCTTCTCGAAACCGGCCGGCTTGAGCCGGACGGCGAGGAACTGGCGGTGACGGAGGCCGGCCGCTCCTTCTTCGCGCGGCTCGGAATCGACGCGCCGGCCGAGTCGAAGCGGCGCCGGGCGCTCGCGAAGCCATGCCTCGACTGGTCGGAGCGTCGGGCCCATCTCGGCGGCGCGCTGGGCGCCGCGCTCCTTGAAAACCTCATCGCCCGCGGCTGGGCGCGGCGCGGCGAGGGCCGGGCGGTGATCGTCACGCCCGAGGGCGCCCGCCGGATCCGCGAAGCCTTTCCCCGCGCCGCCGATGCGGCCTGAAGCCGACCGAGACCCCGCATGAGCCAGACCACCACGCTGACGGGAGGCTGCCTCTGCGGCGCCGTTCGCTATCGCGCCGACGCCACCGCGACGCTGCCCTATATGTGCCATTGCTCGGATTGCCGGCGCTGGGGCGGCGGGCCGGCGCATTACGCCATCGTCGTCGCCGCGCGCGAGGTGGCGATCGAGGGCGCGCCGCGCGTCCATGTCGTGACGGCGGAAAGCGGGCGGGAGGTGGCGCGCTATTTCTGCGGCGGCTGCGGCGGGCACCTGATGACCTCGCCCTGGCCGGAGGCGACGCGCTATTCGCTGAAGGCCGGCACGCTGGACGACCCGGCGCTCTACCAGCCGGAGCACGAGATCTGGGTGCGGAGCCGCGTCGCCTGGTGCGACGCCAACCCGGAGGCGGCGCGGCACGAGGCCGGCTTTCCCGGGCCGGTGGCGATCGGCTGAGGCTTGCCGAATCGCGGCCGGGCGTGAATGTTCCCGATATGTTTCCCGCGAACGACATCATGCCGGGGCAGGTCATCGCCCGCGGCGTCTGCCGGTTCCTGGTCGAGGCCGGCTTCGCGCCGGTGACGGAATTCGCGCCGGCGCCGGGCCTCCGGGTTGATGTCGCGGCGCTCGGGCGCGATGGCGAGATCTGGGTGATCGAGTGCAAGTCCTCGGTCGCGGATTTCCGGTCCGACCGGAAATGGCGCGGCTATCTCGAATGGTGCGACCGCTATTTCTTCGCCGCGGGCGAGGCGGCGCCGGACGAGATCTTCCCCGCCGAGGAGGGGCTGATCCGGGCCGACGGATACGGCGCCGCGATCCTCAGGGAGGCGCCGCTCCGGAAGCTGGCCCCGGCGCGACGGAAGGCGCTGACGCTTCGGCTCGGCCGGGCCGCCGCGCTCCGGCTCCGCGCCGGGCTCGACCCCGGCGCGGCCGCATTGGCCCGCGCCGAGGCCGAGGGCTGATCACTTCGGCAGGCGCGCGTCGTATTCGCCGCGAAGCCGGGTCCACTGGTCCCAGAAGGGCTCGGCCGGCGCGCCGGAGATGATCGCCAGCAGCACGTCGAGATGTGCGTGCCAGCCGGCGGAGACGGCGAGCATCATGCCGCGTTCCGGCAGGCGGCGGTGGACGAGGGTGAGGAGCGTCTTCGCCCCCTTCGGCTCCAGCGTGATCTCGACGCCGCCGGTCGACCCCCAGGTGAAGGCGAGCCGATGCGGCGGCGCGACCTCGGTGATCGTCGCCTCCATCGAATGCTCCGCCGCCATGCCTTCGGGCCGGCTTCCGGCGGAGGTTCCGAGCTGGTCGTTCCGCCAGGTGAAGGTGAAGGCGGCGCCCTTCTCCAGCTTCATCGCGCCCGAGGCGAGCCAGAGGCGGCGGAGATCGCTTTCCGTCAGGTAGGACCAGACGCGCTCGATCGGGCCGGGCAGCATGCGCTGGATGGTCAGCGTGGCGGGCTCGGTCAGCCGGCCATAGGCTTCGACGGGGGCGGCGTGGATGGCGGCGTCTGTCATGTCTCGTCTCCTTTGCTTTGGTCGCGGGCCGCCTCCTCGCGGAGCAGGCGGTCGAGCAGGTCGAGCCGGCCGGTCCAGAACCGCTCGTAATGGGCGAGCCAGTCCTGCGCCGTGGCGAGCGGGCCGGGTTCGAGGTGGATCAGATGGCTCCGCCCGCGCACCTCGCGGCGGACGAGCCCGGCCGCCTCGAGCGCCTTCACGTGCTTCGAGGCGGCGGCGAGGGACATGTCGAACGGCGCGGCGAGGTCGCCGACGCTCCGCTCGCCCTCGGACAGCGCCCGCAGCATGCGGCGGCGGGTGGCGTCGCCGAGGGCGTGGAAGACGGCGTCGAGCCGGGCGGGTTCATGTTCAACCATGTGGTTGAATATAGCGAGGCGCGGCGAACATTCAACCGATTCGTTGAATGATGCGGAAGGGCGAAGCCGAGCCTCGGCCCGGCCCCGCGCAACGCGGCCTCAATGGCGGAAGTGGCGCACCCCGGTGAAGACCATGGCGAGCCCGGCCTCGTCCGCCGCGGCGATCACCGTATCGTCCCGCATCGAGCCGCCGGGCTGGATCACGGCGGTCGCGCCCGCCTCGGCGGCGGCGAGAAGGCCGTCCGGGAAGGGGAAGAAGGCGTCGGAGGCGACGACGGCGCCCCTGGCCGGCGTCTCGGCGAGGCCGAGCGCGGCGGCCATGTCCTCCGCCTTCCGGGCGGCGATGCGGCTCGAATCGACCCGGCTCATCTGCCCGGCGCCGACGCCCACCGTGGCGAGGCCCCTGGCGTAGACGATGGCGTTCGACTTCACATGCTTCGCCACGGTCCAGGCGAAGCGAAGGTCCCGCATCTCCGCGTCGGTCGGGGCGCGCTTCGTCACCACGCGGAATTCAGGCGCGCCGCCGGCGTCCCGGTCCTGCGCGAGAAAGCCGCCGGAGACCGGGCGGAAGGTGAGCCAGGAGGCCTTCGGGTCCGGCATCGCGGCCGTCACCAGGAGGCGGAGGTTCTTCTTCGCGGCGAAGACCTCCTGCGCCGCCGCGTCGGCGCCGGGGGCGATGACGACCTCGGTGAAGATCTCGGCGATCTTCTCGGCGGTCGCGCCGTCGAGCGGGCGGTTGAGCGCGACGATGCCGCCGAAGGCGGAGACGCGGTCGCAATCGTAGGCGCGGGAATAGGCCTCGGTCAGCGTCGCGCCGCGGGCGACGCCGCAGGGATTGGCGTGCTTGACGATGACGCAGGCCGGCCCCTCCGCCGCGGGAAATTCGGCGGCGAGCTCGAAGGCGGCGTCGGCGTCCATCACGTTGTTGTAGGAGAGCGCCTTGCCCTGGAGGAGCCGCGCCGTGGCGACGCCCTCGCGGCCCGAGCCGTCGGAATAGAAGGCGGCCGCCTGATGCGGGTTTTCGCCATAACGCATGGTCTGGATCAGCCTGCCGGCGAAGGCGCGGCGGCGCGGCGCCTCCTCTCCGGCCTCGCCCGCGAGCCAGGAGGAGACCGCGGCGTCATAGGCGGCGGTGCGGGCGTAGGCGGCGGCGGCGAGTCGCTTGCGGAAGGCGAACTCCGTGCCGCCGGCGGAAACCGCTGAGAGCAGCTCCGCGTAGTCCTCCGGGTCCACCACGACGGCGACATGTTCATGGTTCTTCGCTGCGGCGCGGACCATGGCGGGGCCGCCGATGTCGATGTTCTCGACCGAGTCGTCATAACCGGCGCCGGCCGCGCGCACCGCCTCGAACGGGTAGAGGTTCACCACGAGGAGGTCGATCGGCAGGATGCCGTGCTCGGCCATCGAGGCCTCGTGTTCGGCGTTTCCACGAAGCGCGAGGAGGCCGCCATGAACCTTCGGGTGCAGCGTCTTGACCCGGCCGTCCATCATCTCCGGGAAGCCGGTCAGCTCGCTTACGTCCCGCACCGGCAGGCCGGCCTCGCGGAGCGCGTTCGCGGTGCCGCCGGTGGAGACCAGCTCGACCCCGGCGCCCGAAAGGCCCCGGGCGAGCTCGACGAGCCCCGACTTGTCGGAAACGGAAAGGAGGGCGCGCCGGATCGGCGTGCGGGCGGCGTCGGTCATGAACAGGTCCTCGCGCGGCTCAGGCTTCGGCTTCCGCCGCCTCGGGCGCCGGCGGCCTTTCGGCCTCGGCGCGGCGGAAGGTCCACTTCACGGCGCCCCTGTAATCCTTCGCCGCGGCCCTGACCACGATCTGTTTCGTCGCGCGCGGCAGGGCGCGCGCCTCGTCGAGCCAGACGCTCTCCTCGATGGCGATCCTGCCGCCGGTCTGCCGCATCACCCAGACCTCGCCGCCGGCGCGGAGCCGGATGGCGGAGCC
>CALFYQ010000175.1 GCA_937952085.1 uncultured Paracoccaceae bacterium
GGCAGGGCGCGGATCAGCGCGGCCGGCATCGCGCCATAGGCGAGCCCGTCGATCAGCACCGGGCCGGGGGCGGCCTGGAGCGCCCGCGCCGCCGCCTCCAGATCCGCCGCCGAGGGGTTCGGGAACGCGGCCGGCAGGGGCAGCGGCGCAAGCGCGCCCTCCGAAGCGGCGATCACGCGCGCGTCATAGACATAGCCGCCCGTCGGCGTGGCAAGGTCGCCCGGAAAGGCGAGGCTCGCCCTCACGCGATCCGCTCCGCGAATATATTCATAATATCCGATGAGATCATGAAATCAGCCGCTTGACCCCGATTTCAACCTTGAATCGCACCGCGCTCAGAGCGCGCCCTCATACCAGGCCAGCGCCGCATGGCTCTCGTTGAGCGTGATCCGAAGCCGCTCCACCTCGTCCCCGCCCGGCCCGAGCGCGCCGGCCTTCGCCGCCGCCGCGATCTCGTCGAAGATCCACTTCGCCAGCCATTCGGTGGTGGTCAGCTCCCCCGGCAGCGTCTCGTCGAGGTCGGAGTAGTTGAGCTTCGCCAGCGCCCCTTGCAGCGCCGTCGTCGCCCGGCCGATATCGACGACGATCCGCTCCGGCCCGAGCGTCTCGCGGTAGAACGCGGCGTCGACCACATAGGTCGCGCCGTGCTTTTTCTGCGCCGGGCCGAAGACCTCTCCGGGCAGGGAATGGGCGATCATGATGTGGTCGCGGACCTGGACGGCGTACATGGGGCCTCACTCGTATCGGATGATGGTGGCGACGCCCGGCGCGCTGGGCGCGAGCAGCGCCGGCAGACGGGCGGGAAGCTCGTTGAAGGGAACCTCCGTGTCGATCAGCGCGTCGAGCGCCGGGTCGTCCAGAAGCTCCATCGCCTTGGCGAGCCGGCGCGCATGGCTCCAGCGCGGCCGGCGGGAGGGGGAGACCTGCCCGACCTGGCTCGAGACGAGAGAAAGCCGCTGCGAATGGAACGCCCCGCCGAGAGGCGCGGGCACCGCGCCCTCGCCATACCAGGACATTTCCACCACCCGCCCTTCCGGCCCGAGAAGGCCGATTGCTTCAGCCAGGCCCGCCGCGCTCGCGCTCGTGTGAAAAGCGATGTCGAACCCGTTATCGGCGATTTGCCGCTCCGCGAAGCGAAGGCTAAGTGCTTCGCAGGTTTCGCGGCGTTCGGCGGCCGTGTCGCGCACCCAGACCTCGGTTCCGGCGATCCGCGCCGCGAGCCGGGCGACGAGGAGCCCGACCAGTCCGCCGCCGACGATGGCGATGCGGTCGCCGGGGCCAGCGGCCGCGTCCCAGATCGCGTTGAGCGCCGTCTCCATGTTGGCGGCGAGCGCGGCGCGGCGGGGGGGAATGGCGGCGGGGACGGGGACCAGCGCCTCGACAGGGAGGCGGAACCGGGTCTGATGCGGATGGAGCGCGAAGACATGGCGGCCGACGAGATCGGACGGGCCTTCCAGAACCTCGGCGACGGCCGCGTAGCCGTATTTGACCGGGTAGGGGAAGTCGCCCTCCTGGAAGGGCGCCCGCATCCGCGCTCGCTCGCCCTCGGGCACGCGCCCCTCGAAGACCAATCGCTCCGTGCCGCGGGAGATCAGCGAATGCCGCATCGAGAGGAGCGCCGCGCCCTCGCCTTCCGCCGCGGGGCGGATCTCGGAGCGGCGGGGCGCGACATGCCAGAGCGCGCGAGGAAGGGGCGATGCATCGGTCACGACCGCTCCATAGCCGCCCCGGCGCCGCTTCGCGAAGGAAAGATCGCGTGATGACCCTGCTTTCGTCTCGCGACGCGATGACCCCGGCCGGCCTACAGAGCGCCGCTTCGCTCCGCCGCCGCCGCCGCTTCATCCTCGCGCTCAACCTCGCCACGCTCGGGTTTCTCGGCGGCGGCGTCTTCCTCGCCCTCGGGGCCGGCGGCTGGTCGGTCGCCGACATCGTCATCTTCGTCTGCTTCCTGATCGGCGCGCCCTGGACAGTGATGGGCCTCTGGAACGCAGTGATCGGCCTCTGGCTCCTCCATTTCGCGAAGGACGGGCTTCACCGCGCCGCGCCGCATCTTTGCGCGGCCGAGGCCGGCGCGCCGCTCCGCTCCCGCATCGCCGTCCTGATGTTCCTCCGCAACGAGGACCCGGAGCGCGCCCTTTCCCGCCTCGCCATCACCCGCCGCAGCCTCGACGAGACCGGCGAGGGCGGCCGGTTCGATGTCTTCGTCCTTTCCGACAGCGACGCGCCCGCCATCGTCGCCGCCGAGGCCGCCGCTTTCGAGCGCTGGCGCGGCGCGCTCGGCCCGAACGCCCGCTATCGGCGGCGGGAGCGGAACGAAGGCTGGAAGGCCGGAAACGTGAGGGATTTCCTCACCCGCTGGGGCGACGGCTACGACTTCTACCTGCCGCTCGATTCCGACAGCCTGATGGGCGGCCGGGACGTGCTCCGCATGGCGCGGATCATGGAGGCGCATCCGCGCATCGGCATCCTCCAGTCGCTGATCGTCGGCGCGCCGGCCGAGAGCGCCTTCGCCCGCATCTTCCAGTTCGGCATGCGCGCCGGGATGCGGAGCTACACGATCGGCGCCGCCTGGTGGCACGGCGAATGCGGGCCCTATTGGGGCCACAACGCGCTCATCCGCACCGCCCCCTTCAAGGCGCATTGCGAATTGCCGGTGCTGCCCGGAACCGGCCCGCTCGGCGGCCATGTCCTCAGCCATGATCAGATCGAGGCGGCGCTGATGCGCCGGGCCGGCTTCGAGGCCCGCGTCATCCCGGTCGAGGGCGAAAGCTGGGAAGACAACCCGCCGACGCTCTTCGAGTTCACGAGGCGCGATCTCCGCTGGTGCCAGGGCAACATGCAGTACTGGCCGTTCCTGCGGCTGAAGGGCCTGCCGCCGATGAGCCGGTTCCAGATCTTCGCCGCCATCATGATGTATTTCGGCGCCCCGGCCTGGATGGCGATGACGGTCGCCGCCGTCTCCAAGGTCTGGGAGCGGGACGCCGGCTCGGTGAACTTCGCCCTCGGCGTCGCGATGTTCTTCATCATGTTCGCCGTCTCGCTGGTGCCGAAGATCGCCGGCTGGCTCGACGTGGCGATGCGGCCGGCCGGCGCGGCGGCCTATGGCGGCCGGCTCCGCTTCCTCGCCGGGGCGCTGACCGAGACGCTTTTCTCGATCCTTCTCGCGCCCATCGTCGCCTTCCGGGTGACGGTCTTCCTCGCCGGGCTTCTCTTCGGGCGGCGCATCGAGTGGAGCGGGCAGATGCGGGACGCCTACCGCCTCACCTGGGCGACGGCGCTCCGGGGCCTCTGGCCGCAGACCCTGGCCGGCGCAGCGATCCTGGCCGTCCTCTGGGCCAACGCGCCCGGCGCGATTCCCTGGGCCGCGCCGATGGTTTCGGGCCTCATCCTCTCGATCCCCTTCGCCGTCCTCACCTCGCACCCGGCCTTCGGCCGTTTCGCGCGGCGGGTCGGGCTTTGCGCGATCCCGGACGAGCGGGCGCCGGGGGCCCCGCTCCGCGCCCTCGCCGCCTCCGCGCCCGAACCGGAGC
>CALFYQ010000176.1 GCA_937952085.1 uncultured Paracoccaceae bacterium
GCCGCCCCAGCCCCTCGCGCATCACCGCCTCCGCCTCATCCTCCGAAAGGGCGAGGTGACGGCTCATCAGGCCTAGCGCAAGCTCCGCGTCCCGCGCGATCAGATGGTCGAGCAGAACGAGATGCTGGGTGATCGAGGTCGCCCGCCGGCCCGGCTGATCGATCCGGAGCGCGCACATGAACCGAAGACGCACCGCGACGCACCGCAGGGTTTCTTCGGTAACCGGGTTGCGGGTGAGCGCGGCGAGGCGGAGGTGGAAGATCTCGTCGAGTTTGGCCAAGTCTTCCGGCGAAAGCTCCGCCTCGTCGGCCGCGACCTCGCTCCACCAGGCGCGAAGGGCGCGGAGATCCGATTCCGACGCCCGCGTCAGCACCTGCTCCAGCATCGAGACTTCGATCAGCCGGCGCGTTTCCGACAGAAAGAAGAGCTCCGCTGCGGAAAACGGCCGCGACTGGAAACCCCTGGCGCCGCTTCGCACGAGGCCTTCGTTGAGAAGCCGGTTCAGCGCCTCGCGCACCGGCGTGCGGGAGACGCCGAGCCGGGCCGCGAGATCGACCTCGTTGATCCGCGCATCGGGGATCAGCCGGTAATCGATCGCCATGTCCCGGATCGCCTCGTAGACGGCGGCGCCGTCCAGCTCCGCCTTCGCCCTGCGCCGCTCCGACATGATCGTCTCCATTCCGCTCCGTTTTTCGTCGAATGCAAAGTTGCATACACGTGGTAAGCGGAAGGTTAAGCCCTCACACATGCCAAGAGCGCGCGCCGCGATCGCTGCGGAGCCTATCGTTCAATCCTTTGGTTTCATGGAGCAATTCGGCTCCACAGAGATGTATCCAGCCGATCGCGCCAAGAAGTGGTATTCCCAGTCGCCGCTGCGGCGCGCAGTGCGGCGCCCCAGGCCGGCCCGGAACGCCGCTCCGAGGTTGCGACGCAGTCACAGCGCCGCCAAGCTATGAGGTGCGAACGCATTCGGTCCGCGCGAAGCGCGCGGCCTTTGTATGCATCTCCGTTTCCGGCGCGAATTTCCCTTTCAGGTCAGCCGCCTGACCGAACTCCGATCAAGCGGGATCTAGCGCAGGCGCCGCCGGTTCCTTCGCCGGCCCGCCCTGCGGCAGGGCGAAGAGACGAAGCTGTTCGTCGGCCCAGGCGCGGATGTCGTAGCGCGCCACGCGGTCGCGGAGGCTCTTCATGCGGCCGCGCCGCTCCTCCTCGTCCATCGCCAGCGCCTGATCGATCGCGTTGTCCATCGCGCGGTTCGAGAACGGGTTGGCCAGCACCGCGGAGGAAAGCTCCACCGCAGCTCCCGCAAATTCGGAAAGCACCAGCACCCCATCGCCATCCGCCCGGGACGAGACGAATTCCTGCGCCACGAGATTGAGCCCATCCGCCAGCGGCGTGATCCAGGCGACATCGGCCGCCCGGTAATAGGCGACCAGCTCCGAGAACGGGATCACGGTGGAGATCAGCGCCACCGGCTGCCAGTCGAACCGGCCGAACCGGCCGTTGATCCGGCCGGAGAGCTGCTCGATCTCGTTCTGCACCTCCTCATAGGCGGTCATGTTCCGGTTGGCGGAGACCGAGACATGGAGGAGCCGCACCTTGCCGATGAGTTCCGGCCGACGCTCCAGGAGCCGTTCGTAGGCGAGCAACTGCTCTACATTGCCCTTTGTATAGTCGGTGCGGGAGACCGAGACGATCAGCTTCGCATCGCCAAGCTCCCGGCGGATCGCCTCGACGCGCCGGTCGGTCTCCTGCGAGGCGGCGAGCCGGGTGACGTATTCGACATCGACTCCGACCGGGAAGGCGCTCACCACGATCTCCCGGCCCTCATAGGTCAACTTCGTCGGCACGCGCCGCTCTGATAGAGCGATGCCTTCCGGCGTGAAATCCTCGCGCACGGTTTCCCATTCCGGGGCCTCGACATCGCAGAGGCTGCGGGCGACGCCGGCGAAGTTCGTCGCATAGCGGGGGATGTGGAAGCCGACCACGTCGCAGGCGAGCAGGCTTTCGACGATCTCCTTCCGCCAGGGCAGCACGTTGAACATGTCCGCCGCCGGGAAAGGCGTGTGGTGGAAGAAGGAGATGCGCAGGTCCGGCCTCAGGCGCCGCAGATAGCCGGGCACCAGCCAGAGATTGTAGTCGTGCACCCAGACGACGGCGCCCTCGGCCGCCTCGCGCGCGGCCGCCTCCGCGAAAAGCCAGTTCACTTCGCGGAAGGTCGGCCAGTCCACCGGGTCGTAGTTGTAGCGGTCCTTGAAGGAATGGAGGATCGGCCAGAAGGCCTCCTTCGAGGTGATGTGATAGAAGCTCGAGACCTGCGCGGCGGTGAGCGGCAGGCGGGAGACGTTGTAATTCCCGAACTCGTCCTCGACCGTGACGACTCGCTCGAAGCCCGGATCGGCCGGGTTCTCCGCCAGTTTCCAGGCGACCCATGAGCCCTTGCCGACCTTACCGAAGAAGCTCTTCAGCGTGGGCACGATGCCGTTCGGGCTCTTGTTCGGGCGGCGCACCACCCGGCCGTCGACTTCCGCCTCCTCGTAGGGTTGGCGATGATAGACAATGACGAGGTCGGATCGCATCCGCCCCTCCTTTCTCAGTCTGCGGCCCGGCGCTCAGGCGGCGTCGGGCTCGTGAAGTCCGAAGGCCCGGATCGCCTCGGCGACGCCAGCGGCGCCCTTCGCTTCGGCGAGATGGACCGTGTCGCGCCCGGTCAGGGCCTTGATCAGCGCCGGCTCCGACCCGCCTACCGCGACGGCGGGAAGCCCGGAAGCGAGCATCGAAAGATCGTTGAGCGTATCGCCCGCCGCCATGGCGCGCGCCTTCGGCACGCCAAGCCATTCGAGCAGGCGCAGCAATGTCGGCCCTTTCGACACGCCCTTGGGCAGCACGTCGAAGAAGCGATCGTCCGAGATCAGCCAGTCGAGGCCCAGCGCCTCTACCTTGCCCATCGCGCCGGGGTGGAACCTTTCCGGATCGAGGTCATAGCTGATCCGATAGCGGAACGGCGTATCCTGTAGCGTCAGGCCGGGATGGCCGTAGAGCGCGCCGCGCACGAGCGCGCCGCTGGCGCCCCAGCGGGCCGCGATCTCCTCCTCGATGGCCTCGATCGGCTGGAGCGGCGGCGTCCCGCCAGGCCGGACCTCCCAGACGCTGGTTCCGACATCGCCGACCACATAGTCGGGCCAGGGCGCATCGCCGCCGCCGCAGAGGCGTGCGATGAAGCCCGGATCGCGCCCGGTGACGAAGATGAGGCCAACGCTCTCGCGGTTCGCTTCGATCCAGCGATAGAGGCGCGTCCGGTCCTCCTCGGCGCCGCCGAGAAAGGTGCCGTCGAGATCGGTCGCCAGCGTGAAGCGGCGGGCGGAAAGGGGCGGCAGCGTTTCGGCGAGGCTCATTCGGCGCCTCCCGCGGACGCGGCCAGCAGCGCCGCCGTTCCGGCGGGGCCGGCGATCAGGAGATCGAGCGCCTTCGGCTCCGCCTCGATCGGACGGGACCACAGTTCCGCGAAGGTCGCGCCGATCTCGGCCCCTTCGTGGAGGATGCGCCGCACCGCCTCGGCGATCGGCATCTCGACGCCCTTGCGGCGCGCGAGATCGGTGACGGAGATCGCGTTCCGCTCTCCCTCGACCACGACAGGCCGGCCGTCGAAGCACTCGTCCCGCGGCGTCCCGGCCCCAAGCTGCACCCCAAGGGACATGTTGCGCGAGGAGGTGGAGGAACAGGTGAGCGTCAGGTCTCCGGCGCCGGACAACCCCGTCACCGTTTCCCGCTTGCCGCCGAGCGCTTCGGCGAGGCGCTTCATCTCGTCCATCCCGCGGGAGATCAGCGCGGCGCGGGTGTTCTCGGCGTATCCGGCGCCCGTCATCATCCCGCAGGCGATGGCGACGACGTTCTTCACCGCACCGCCGATCTCGACGCCGACCACGTCATCGGAGACATAGGGACGGAACGCTTCCGTCCGCAGGGTGACCGCGAGCCGCGTCGCCGGCGCCTCGGCCTCGCGGCCGGCCTCGATCCGGGAAGCGACGGTGACGGCGGTCGGGTGCCCGGCCGCGACCTCGGTGGCGAAGGTCGGCCCGGAGAGGACGCCGACCGACGTTTCAGGCATTTCCTCGACTACGATCTCGGCCAAGAGGAGGCCGGAGCCGGCCTCGATCCCCTTGGCGCACAGGAAAACCGGAACGCCCGGCGCGAGATGGCGCGCGAGGCGGCGCGCCATGTCCCGTACAGTCACCGACGGCGTCACCAGAAGAACGACATCGACATCGCATGCTTCCTCGAAGTCGGTCGTGGCGCGCAGACTCTCGGGGAGCGCCAGATCGCCTAGATATCGGCTGTTCCGCCGGTTTAGGCGCACGTCATCCGCTGCGTCCTCGCTGCGCATCCAGAGGCGCGCTTCCCGGCCCGCCTGG
>CALFYQ010000177.1 GCA_937952085.1 uncultured Paracoccaceae bacterium
CATGAAGGACACGGCGCGCGTGAACATCCGGTCCACGGATTGGCGGAAGGAGGGCTCGTTGGTAGGTTGCAGCATGGCGGTCTCCCGTGCGCGGGCGCTTCGAGCGCGCCTCTGCCTGCATAATGGGCACGGATGGAGGTTTCGCGAAACCCGGGCGTCATGAGGCCGTCGCCGCAGGGCGCGATGCTTGCGCAAGGCGGAATTAACCTTGCGGGCGGATGCTCGCGCCGCGGCCGCCGCCGCGAGGGAGGAGCCGGCGATGAGTCTCATGGGGGTCCAGAGCGTCCCGGGCGCTCGCTATTGGCCGTTCGCCATCTGCATCGCGCTCGTTCCGGCCGGGGCGCTGACGATGCGCATCGCGCCGATCACCGGCGCCGCCCTGCTGGCGCTCGGCCTCGTACTGACCTGCGTCGGCGTGTTCGACCTGATCCAGACGAGGCATTCCGTCTCCCGGAACCACCCGGTTTCGGCGCGGCTCCGCTTCCTTCTCGAGTTCTTCCGCCCCGAGATCCGCCAGTATTTCATCGAGGACGACCGCGACGAGACCCCGTTCTCGCGGGAGCAGCGGGCCCTCGTCTATCGCCGCGCCAAGGGGATCGAGGGCGTCCGCCCCTTCGGCACGATCTATGACGTGAACGCGGTCGGCCACGAATGGCTGAACCACTCGATGGCGCCGACCAAGCTCGAAGGCGGCGACTTCCGGCACGAGATCGGCGGAGGCGAGGGGCGGGCGCATTACTGGTCCTCCGTCCTCAACATCTCCGGCATGTCCTACGGCGCGCTCTCGCCGACCGCGATTGAGGCGCTGAACCGCGGCGCCAAGGCGGGCGGCTTCGCCCACACCACCGGCGAGGGCTCGATCTCCCGCTTCCACCGGATGGGCGGCGGGGATCTCATCTGGCAGATCGGCTCCGGCTATTTTGGCTGCCGGGACGAGAAGGGCCGCTTCGACGAGCAGAAATTCGCCGCCGCGGCCGTCGATCCCCAGGTCAAGATGATCGAGATCAAGCTCAGCCAGGGCGCGAAGCCGGGCCATGGCGGTATCCTGCCCGGCGCCAAGGTGACCGAGGCGATCGCCGAGGCGCGGGGCGTGAAGGTGGGGGAGGATTGCATCAGCCCCGCTGCGCATTCCGCCTTCTCCTCGCCGGTCGGCCTTTGCGAGTTCGCAGAGCGGCTGCGGCAGCTTTCCGGCGGCAAGCCGGTGGGCATCAAGCTCTGCGTCGGCCATCCGTGGGAATGGTTCGCGCTCGCCAAGGCGATGCGGGAGACCGGGCTGCCGCCGGATTTTGTCACCGTGGACGGCTCCGAGGGCGGCACGGGCGCGGCGCCGGTCGAGTTCATCGACCATCGCGGCGCGCCGCTTCGCGAGGGGCTCATGCTGGTACACAACACGCTCGTGGGCCTCGGCATCCGGGATCGGGTGCGGGTGATCGCGGCCGGCAAGCTGATCTCCGCCTTCGATCTCTGCCGCGCCTACGCGCTCGGCGCCGACGGCACGAACATGGCCCGCGGCTTCATGTTCGCGGTCGGCTGCATCCAAGCGCAGTCCTGCCATACCGGCAAGTGCCCGACCGGCGTCGCGACGCAGGACCCGGGCCGCTACCGCGCCCTCGTCGTCGAGGACAAGTGGCGCCGCGTGGAGCGGTTCCACGAGGCGACGATGCACGCGCTGAAGGAGGCGCTGGAAGCCTCGGGCCTCCGCCACCCGTCCGAGCTCGGCCCGCATCACCTGATGATCCGCTCCTCGACCGGCGAGGTCCGCTCCGCCGCCGCGCTATATCCCTGGGCGGAGCCCGGCGAGCTGATCGAGGGCGTCGCGCAGCACCCCGCCTTCCGGAAATACTGGCCCGGCGCCCGCCCCGACACGTTCGGCCTCGCCGCCTGAAGGCGGCGCGCGGGCCGTTCGCGACGGCGGGCGTCAGCGCCGGGATCGGCTTCGCATCCCACTCACGCTTGATCTTCACGCAGAGGGCCGCGACCGCCCCTGGGTGGGCGCCTGATCCAGCGGGCATGGGCGCTTAATGGCATCGCCCCGACCTCGCGCGGAGCCGCGCTTGACGGCCGAGGGCGCCCCCCCGCTTGGAGGGGCGGGCGCGGCCTTGGCTGGTCGCCCGAGCCGGGAGAGATGGATAGGGCGTGACCCTAGGCTCTGTCGTTGAAGCCGCAGAAGAGGCTTTGCGGCTCTCCCGAAAACCGCCCCGCTCTCAACCCGCTATGAGCCTCTTGCCGGCGGCCCCGCGCAGCGATACCGCTTGCCGCATCCGCCCTTCGAGGCTCCTCCAGATGATGCGCGTGAAAACCTATCTCGCCCCTTCGGCCGTCGAAGGGATCGGCGTATTCGCGGCCGAGCCGATCCCCAAGGGCACGATCACTTGGGCCTTCGACCCGCCGGTGGACAAGGCGCTTTCGCCGCTGGAGGTGACGATCCTGCCCCTCTTCATGAAGGATCACATCGCCCGCTACGCCTATCTGGACGATCGGCTGGATCTCTACGTCCTCTGCGGCGACGGCGCGAAATACATGAACCATTCGGAAGCCCCGAACGTCATCGGCGAATGGACCGAGGAGGCGCCCTTTGGCGTCGACCTCGCCGCGCGGGACATCGCGGCGGGCGAGGAGATCCTCTGCGACTACCGCAGCTTCGACAAGGAGATGGCGGAGAAGATGGGGCTGGAGCGGCGCTCGCTGGCCTGAGCGGCGCCAGCCTTCGACCCGATTGCGCCCGCCCCCCGCCGCGCCTATACGGCCGCTCCCCGCCACGAAACCGATGGAGGCCGCCATGGCGAAGCGCATCAGGCCCGAGGACCGTCCCTCCTTTCGAGCCGACGTCTAAACGACGCCGCTCCTTCCCGTCGGAGACCCGGGTGAAAACCGGCGACCGCATGGTGCATGGGCGATGTAGAGCTGATCGAAAAGCTCGGCAGGAACGATCTTTGCCCCTGCGGCTCGGGCAGGCGCTACCGGCGCTGCTGCCTGAAGAGCGGCCGCTATGACGGCGCCGGCCGGGACCACTACTTTCAGGGAGCGCCGGTAAGCCGGCGCTTCCACCTCCGGCCCGCGCCGGTCGCCCCAGGCGAAGCCGGGCCTAACCCGCCAGCCGCATCAGGTATTTGCCGTATTCCGTCTTGGTCAGCGGCTGCGCCAGCGCGCGGAGGGCGTCGGGGTCGATCCAGCCCTGCTCGAAGGCGATCTCTTCCGGGCAGCCGATCTTGAGGCCCTGCCGCTTCTCGATGGTGCGGACGAACTCGCCCGCTTCGAGCAGGCTGTCATGCGTCCCGGTGTCGAGCCAGGCGTAGCCGCGGCCCATCCGCTCCACCGAAAGCGCGCCCTCCTCGAGATAGGTGTCGAGAACCGAGACGATCTCAAGCTCGCCGCGCGCCGAGGGCTTCACCGCGCGGGCGCGGGCCGGGGCCTCGGCGTCGAGGAAATAGAGGCCCGTCACAGCGAAGGGCGAGCGCGGCTTTTCCGGCTTCTCGACGATGGAGACGGCGCGGCCCTCCTTGTCGAACTCGACGACGCCATAGCGCTCCGGGTCCGCCACCCGGTAGCCGAAGACGGAGCCGCCCTTCTCCCGCGCCGCGGCGCGGGCGAGCAGCGTCTGCATCCCCGCGCCGTAGAAGATGTTGTCGCCGAGCACCATGATCGAGGGCGACCCGGCGAGGAACTCCTCGGCCAGGAGATAGGCCTGCGCGAGGCCGTCCGGGCTCGGCTGCGCGATCCAGTCGAAGCTGAGCCCCCAGCGGGACCCGTCGCCGAGAAGCCGCACGAACTGCGCCTGGTCCTGCGGCGTCGTGATGATCGCCACCTCGCGCACCCCGGCCAGCATCAGCACCGAGAGCGGATAGTAGATCATCGGCTTGTCGTAGACCGGCAGAAGCTGCTTCGAGACCGAGAGCGTCAGCGGGTGGAGCCGCGTGCCGGACCCGCCTGCGAGAATGATGCCCTTGCGCTTCATGTCGTGAGCTCCTTCACCACTTCGGCCAGCCCCGCCCGCCAGTCCGGCGCCCCGATGCCGTAATCCGCCGCGATCTTGCGGCAGTCGAGCCGCGAGTTGAGCGGCCGCCGCGCCGGGGTCGGCCAGTCCGCCGTCAGGATCGGCGCGACCTCCACCTTCATCCCGGCCTCGGCGAAGATCGCCTCGGCGAAGCCGCGCCAGCTGACCCAGGGCGCGCCGCCGAAATGATAGATCCCCGAGACGCCGCGGCCGGCCCGGAAGGCGCGGGCGATGGAGAGGCAGGCGTCGGCGATGGCGGCGGCCGGGGTCGGCCCGCCGATCTGGTCGTCCACCACGGTCAGCCGGTCCCGCTCCGCGCCGACGCGCAGCATCGTCTTCACGAAGTTCTTGCCGTGCGACGAGAACACCCAAGAGGTGCGGAGCACCGCGTGCGGGCCGCCCGCCGCCGCCACCTCGCGCTCGCCCTCGAGCTTGGTGCGGCCATAGGCGCCGAGCGGGGCGACCGCGTCGCCTTCCGCCCAGGGCCGCTCGCCGGCGCCGTCGAAGACATAGTCGGTCGAGATGTGGATGAAGGGCAGCCCGCGGGCCGCGGCGGCCCGCGCCATCGCGCCCGGCGCCGCGGCGTTGGCGACGCGGGCCTCGGCCTCCTTCGCCTCGGCGTCGTCCACCGCGGTCCAGGCGGCGGCGTTCAGCACCGCGTCCGCCTCCGCCTCCTCGATCAGGCCGGCGCAGGCTTCGGGGTCGGAAAGGTCGGCCGCGGCGCGGGCCAGCGCCGTCACCTCGTCGTCGCCCGCGCGCCGCAGCACTTCCTGCGCGACCTGGCCGGTCGCGCCAAACATCAGGAGCCTCACGCCTTCGCCCCGCCGAGCCCGCGCCGCGCCGTCGCCTCGCCGCGCTCCTGCAGCGGCCGCCACCAGGCCTCGTTGGCGAGATACCAGTCCACCGTCCGCGCCAGGCCCTGCTCCAGCGTCACCGAGGGCCGCCAGCCAAGCTCCGCCGCGATCTTCGACGGGTCGATCGCATAGCGGAAATCGTGGCCCGGACGGTCCGTCACGAACTCGATCAGCCGCTCATGCGGGGCGCCGCCGGGGCACCGCTCGTCGAGGAGCCGGCAGATCGCCCGCACGATGTCGATGTTCTGCGCCTCGGCGTTGCCGCCGATGTTGTAGGTCTCGCCCGGCGCGCCACGCTCGACGACGCGGAGCAGCGCCTCGGCATGGTCCTCGACGAAGAGCCAGTCCCGCACGTTCTCGCCGCGGCCGTAGACCGGCAGCGGCCTGCCGTGGAGCGCGTTGAGGATGGTGAGCGGGATCAGCTTCTCGGGGAAGTGATAGGGCCCGTAATTGTTCGAGCAGTTGGTGACGAGGACCGGGAGGCCATAGGTCTCCCCCCAGGCCCGCGCCAAATGGTCCGACCCCGCCTTGGAGGCGGAATAGGGCGAGCGCGGGTCATAGCGCGTCTCTTCCGTGAAGCGCCCCTGCGGCCCGAGCGAGCCGAAGACCTCGTCGGTCGAGATGTGGTGGAAGCGGAACGCCGCCTTCCGCGCCGCCGGCAGGCCGGTCCAGTAGCCGCGCGCGGCCTCCAGCAGGGTGAAGGTGCCGACGACGTTGGTGCGGATGAAGTCCCCCGGCCCGTCGATCGACCGGTCCACATGGCTCTCGGCGGCGAGGTGCATCGCGGCGTCGGGCGCGTGCTCGGCGAAGATCCGGTCCATCGCCTCGCGGTCGGCGATGTCGGCCTGCTCGAAGGCGTAGCCCGGCGCCTTCGCCGCCTCGGCCACGTTGGCCGGGTTGGCGGCGTAGGTCAGCTTGTCGACATTCACCACGGCGTGGCCGCGCGCCACGGCGAGCCGCACCACGGCCGAGCCGATGAAACCGCAGCCGCCCGTCACCAGAAGCTTCACGTCATGTCTCCGAACGGGTTCTTCCAGTTCCGCAACAGCGGCGCGGAGGCGTCCTTTTCCGACAGGACGAGGTTCTCGTGCGCCACCGTCCAGTCGATCGCGAGATCGGGGTCGTCGAAGCGCACCGCGCCGTCCGCCTCGCGGTTGTAGGGCGCGTCAACCTTGTAGAGCACCTCGGTGTTCGGCTCGAGCGTGACGAAGCCGTGGAGGAACCCCTGCGGGATCAGAAGCTGCTCGCCGATCGCCGAGGAAAGCTCCGCCGCCACCCACTTGCCATAGGTCTTCGAGCCCGGCCGCACATCCACCGCCACGTCGACGATCCGGCCGCGGCCGCACCGCACGAGCTTGGTCTGCGCATAGGGCGGCGCCTGATAGTGCAGGCCCCTGAGCGTGAAGACCGGGACGGAGAGCGAGTGATTGTCCTGCACGAAGTCGAAATCGAGCCCGACCGCCCGCATCGCGCCGGCGTTCCAGGTCTCCGAGAACCAGCCCCGCGCATCCCCGATCCTTCGGGGGATGATGAGCTTCACATCGGGGATTTCGGTAGGATCGACCTGCATCTCAGGCCTCGTCCACGATCGGGTTGCTGAGGACGCCGACGCGCTCGACCTCGCATTCGATCACGTCGCCCGGCTTCAGGAAGACCGGCGGCTTGCGCGCATGGCCGACGCCCGGCGGGGTGCCGGTGGCGATCATGTCGCCCGGCTCCAGCGTGGCGAACTCGCTCATCACCTCGATGACCGCGCCGACCTTCCACATCATGTCGGCGGTGGTCGCGCTCTGCATCACCTGGCCGTTGAGCCGGCTCTCGATCTTCAGGTCTTCGGCGAGGCCGATCTCGTCGGCGTCCACCGCCACCGGGCCGATCGGGCCGGTCGCGTCGAAGTTCTTGCCGGGGGTCCACTGGTGCGAGCGGCGCTGATAGTCGCGGATCGAGCCGTCGTTGAAGACGGTGTAGCCGAAGATCACGTCGAGCGCGTCCGCCGCCTTCACGCCGCGGCAGCGCTTGCCGACGATGATCATCAGTTCGGTCTCGTAGTCGAACTTCTCGGAGGCTTTCGGGCGCACCATCGGCTGACCGGCGGCGCAGAGCGAACTCGGCACCCGGATGAAGATCGCCGGATGCTCCGGGATGTCGTAGCCGCCTTCCTTGATGTGATCGACGTAGTTGTGGCCGAGGCAGAGCACCTTGCTCGGCCGCGCCACGGGCATCTCGGGCGTCAGCGAGGCGACCGGAACCCGCTTTCCCGTCTTCAGGATCGCCGCAGCGCGCTTCGCCGCCTCGGCGCGGCCAAGGGCGATCGCGCCCATCAGGTCCGGGCCGAAGGCCGGATCGGCCGCCGTCAGGTTCACGGCCTCGTCGCCTTCGACCGCCCAGAGAGCGGCGCCGCTCGTCATGTACTTCATAGGGAACCCCTTAAGCCCGGCGCGCAGAAATAGAGCCATAGCCAGTTTCGATCCAGTGTAGAGGCGCATGTTGATCGCGGCCCGTTTCGGGCGTAATCGCGGCCGAAACCGGGAAATCTCGCATGTTCGATGTCCTCCGCCCCTCCCCCGCCGATCCGATTCTCGCGCTCGCCGCGGAATTCCGCGCCGACCCGCGGGCCGACAAGCTCGACCTCGGCGTCGGCGTCTACCGGGACGCGAAGGGCGCGACGGTGATCCCCCGCGCCGTGAAGGCCGCCGAGGCGCGCCTCCTCGAGAGCCAGGAGACGAAGTCCTATCTCGGGCTGCTCGGCGATGTGGAGTTCGCCGCCGCGATGGCCGATCTCGTTCTCGGCGACAGCGCCCCGCGGGACCGGCTGGCGAGCATCCAGACCCCGGGCGGCGGCGGCGCGCTCTGGATCCTGATGAGCCTCGTGAAGCTGGCGGCGCCCGACGCCACGATCTGGCTTTCCCGCCCGACCTGGCCGAACCACCGCTCCATCGCCGAATTCGTCGGCCTGAAGACGCGCGACTACGCCTATTTCGACCCGGAGACGCGCGCGGTCGACGCCGAGGCGATGCGGCGCGACCTTGCCGCGGCCGGGCCGGGCGACGTCGTTCTTCTCCACGGCTGCTGCCACAACCCGACCGGCGCGAACCTCGCCCCGGCGGACTGGGAGGCGGTGGCAGAGATGGCGCTGGCCCAGGGCTTCACGCCGATGGTCGACATCGCCTACCAGGGCTTCGGCGACGGCCTCGCCGAGGATGCGGCGGGGGTGCGCCGTCTCGCCGCGCGGCTGCCGGAGCTTCTGGTCGCCGCCTCCTGCTCGAAGAACTTCGCGCTTTATCGGGACAGGACCGGCTGCGCCTTCGCGCTCACCTCCTCCGCCTCGGCCCGCGCCGCGGCGACGGCGAACCTGATGACGCTGATGCGCGTCTCGATCTCGATGCCGCCCGATCACGGCGCGGCGGTGGTCCGCACCATCCTCACCGACGCGCCGCTTCGCGCCGTCTGGGAGGCGGAGCTTGGCGAGATGCGGGGCCGGATGCTGGCGCTCCGCCGCGCGCTGGCCGAGGCGCTCCGCGCCCGCACCAATTCCGAACGGTTCGATTTCATCGCCCGCCATCGCGGCATGTTCAGCCTGATCGGCGCGACCCCCGAACAGGTCGCCGCGCTCCGGGCGGAGCACGGCGTCTACCTGATCGGGGACAGCCGGATGAACGTCGCCGGCCTCCGCGAAGACCGGATCGACGAGACGGCCGGGGCCTTCGCCGCCGTCGGGCTCTGAACCCGGCCGCCCGTCCCGCTCAGTTCGTGCGGGCCTCGTAGGCGGCCTTCCGCGCGCGCTCGATCTGGTCCTTCGAGCAGGCCTTGGAGCCGCCGATGAACCGGCCGCTCTGCTCGAACCGCACGGTGCAGCCGTTGCTGTATTCGACGAGCGGCGAGCCGTCGCGCTCCTTCGTCACGGTGGGCAGCGGCCCGTCGCCGCCGACGCCCGGCCGGTCGGGGTTTCGCTTCGCATAGCGCTCGGCGGCCGCGTCCGCCCGGTTCAGTTCGTCCCGCGCGCAGCGGCCGTTGTCGTCCCTCCGGTCGCCGTCCTCGTCGTAGAAGGCGGCGCAGCCGGTGGTGAACTGCACGTCGAACTCGCCGCCGCGGCGGTCGACGATCTCCGGCCGCGGGCCGGGGCCGGCGCCCGGCCTGTCGCCCGAAAGGTCATGGTCGCGGCGATACCGCTCGGCCGCGTCGTCGGCGCGGTCGCGCTGGTCACGGCTGCACCGCTCGTTGTCGCCCTTCCGGTCGCCGTCCGAGCGGTAGAAGACCATGCAGCCGTTCGGGAACGAGACGTCGAGCTCGCCGTTCCGCGCCGGCGTCACTTCAGGCCCGCCGCCGCCGGAGGCCGCGGCGCCGGTGCGGCCGGCGATCGCCGCCTCGGCGCGCTCGATCTGGTTCGGGCCGCACTTGTCGCTGGCCGATCTCCGGTCGCCGCTCCTGTCGAACCGGACGACGCAGCCGTTCCGGAACTCGGCCTCGAAGCCGTTCCGCTTCTCGCTGATTTCGGGCGGCTGGCCCTGCGCGGCGGCCTGGCCGGCCGCGAGAGCGAGAAGGGCCGCGGCCAACGCGGCGGCGAGGGGGCGGTTCGGCATGGAGTCCTCCGTTATTTCCGGGCTCAACGCGCGGCGGGGCGGTTTCCGTTCCCGCCGCGAAGAGCCTCTCCGACGAAGGCGGCGAAGAGATGACGCCGTCTCGCGCCGTTCGCTAGCGCCCGCTCCGATAGGTCGCGGCGGCGGAATCGGCGCTGGAGACCTCCGCCGCGGTGCAGCCCTTCGCGTTCCGGCGCCGGCCGTCGGACCCGTAGCGGACGACGCAGCCGCTCCCGAAGGAGACGGCGAGCCGGCCGTTCTTGCCCGGCGTGACGCGCATCCCGCCGCCGCCGCTCTCGGCGGACCGGCCGCCGCGGCGCGATTCGGCGCGCTGGCCGCCGCTCCGCCCGAGCGCCCGGGCGACCGCGTTGTCGGCCCGCTCGATCTGCCGGTTGCGGCAGCGTCGGTCTGCGGAATGGCGCCGTCCGCCGGCGTCATAGGTGACGACGCATCCGTTGCGGAAGGTCGCGGCGAGGCCGCCGCCTGACGTGCGGGCGAGGGACGGCCCTGCGTTCTGCGCCCGGGCCTCTCCGGTCGCCGACGCCATGAGCGCGGTCAAAAGGGCGGCGGCGACAAGTCGAAACGACACGCCCGCTCCCCCATGTTTGATCCGGAGGCCCCCAATGCCGCCTCGCCCCGCATGATGCCCCGGCGTCACCCCGGGTGAAAGCCTTTTGCGCGCCCTAGGCGCCGGCGCCTCCCGTCGATAGCTTCCGGCCGAAAAGAACCGGAGGAAGCGCCATGACCGACCAGCCCGTGACCGTCGCCTTTGAGGGCGAGCTCGCGCTCGTCACCGTTGACAACCCGCCGGTGAACGCGCTACGCCTCGCGGTCCGGCAGGGGCTGATGGCGGCGGTCGGCGAGATCGAGGCCTCGAAGGCGAAGGCGGCGGTTCTCCTCTGCGCCGGGCGCACCTTCATCGCCGGCGCCGACATCCGCGAATTCGACATGGCGCCGACCGAGCCGCATCTCGGCGACGTTGTGGGCGCCATCGAGATGTCGTCGAAGCCCTGGGTCGCGGCGATCCACGGCACCGCGCTCGGCGGCGGGCTCGAAGTGGCGCTCGGCTGCCATTGGCGGGTCGCCGCGCCGGGCGGGAAGATGGGCCTGCCGGAAGTGCATCTCGGTATTCTGCCGGGCGCCGGCGGCACCCAGCGCCTGCCGCGCATCGTCGGCGCCAGGGCGGCGGTGGAGATGATCACGTCGGGCGCGCCGGTCTCCGCCCAGAAGGCGAAGGAGATGGGCCTCATCGCCGAGATCGTCGAGGGCGACCTGACCGAGGGCGCGAAGGCCTTCGCCCGCAGGATCGCCGACCAGGCGCCGCCGCGGATCGACCCGGCGCCGGCGACGCCCACGCCCTCCGAGGCGGAATGGGCCGAGATGCGCGCCGCCGTGGTGAAGGCGGCGAAGGGCCAGATGTCTCCCGTCGGCTGCTTCGACGCGATCCGCGAGGCGTTCCGCCTGCCGCTGAAGGAAGGCCTCGTCGCCGAGCGGAAGGGCTTCCAAGCGCTGAAGGACTCCGACCAGTCCAAGGCGCTCCGCCACGCCTTCTTCGCCGAGCGCGCCGTCGCCAAGCCGAAGGCGCTCGAAGGCGGCGCGGCGAAACCGCTCTCCCGCGTCGTCGTGGTCGGCGGCGGGCTGATGGGCTCCGGCATCTCCACCTCGCTCCTCCAGGCCGGGCTCCAGGTCACGATGATCGAGACGGACGAGGCCGCGGCGACGGCGGGGCGCGGAAGGGTTGAGGCCAACTTGGATTCCGCGGTGAAGCGCGGCCGGCTCTCCGAGGCCGGCAAGGCGAAGCTGATGGCGGCCCTCTCCCCAGGAACGGACTACGCCGCGGCGGCCGGCGCCGACCTCGCCATCGAGGCGGTGTTCGAGGACATGGGCGTGAAGCAGGCCGTCTTCGCCAAGCTCGACGCGGCGATGGGGCCGGACGCGATCCTCGCCTCCAACACCTCCTACCTGAACCCGGACGAGATCGGGAAGGACATCCGCAACAAGGCCCGCCTCCTCGGCCTCCACTTCTTCTCGCCGGCCCATGTGATGCGCCTAGTCGAGATCGTGAAGGCGGCGGAGACCTCGGCCGACACGATCGCCACCGGCTTCGATCTCGCCAAGAAGATGAAGAAGGTGGGCGTCCTCTCCGGCGTCTGCGACGGCTTCATCGGCAACCGGATGCTCTCCGCCTATCGCCGCTGCTGCGACTACATGATGGAGGACATCCGGGCGATCGAGCCGATCGACAAGGCGATCCGCGCCTTCGGCATGCCGATGGGCCCGTTCCAGCTCGCCGACCTCGCCGGGCTCCAGATCGGCTGGGCGACCAGAAAGCGCCTCGCCCCGACGCGGGACCCGAAGCAGCGCTACGTCACCGTCGCCGACACGATCTGCGAGGCCGGCCGCTTCGGCCAGAAGACCGGCGCCGGCTTTTACCGCTACGAGGACGGCCGCACCCCGGTGAACGACCCCTGGGTGGTCGAGGTGATCGAGGCCGCCGCCGAGAAGGCCGGCCGGCCGAAGCGCAGCTTCTCCGCCGAGGAGATCCAGCGCCGCGCCATGGCGACGCTGATCAACGAGGGCGCCAAGATCCTCGGAGAGAGGATCGCCGAGCGGCCGCTCGAGATCGATATGGTCAAGATCTTCGGCTACGGCTATCCGCGCTGGCGCGGCGGCCCGATGAAGCACGCGGATCTCTTCGGCTGCGACAAGGTGCTGGCCGACATGGAGGCCGTGGCGGCGGACGATCCGGGCTCGTGGACGGTCTCGGACCTCCTCCGGCACGTGGCGAAATCCGGCGGCTTCGAGAAGCTGAACAAGTAGCGGGCGGGGCAGGCGCAGGCGCCTCGCCAGGAAATATCCTTAAAATTCAGTTCTTTGACGCCCCTATCAACCTTGATAGGGGCGCCGTTCGCCTTCAGGAGCCGATGAAGCCCGGCTTGACGCTCAGACCCAGCCTCATGTCGCCGTATTCGGGCTTCCAGGAAGCGGCGGTGCGGATGCAGCGAGCCGTCTTGCCGCGCAGGCCCCCCGAAATCGGATAGACCGGCGCAAAGGTCGCGCCGCTCGCGAGCAGCATCCCGTCGATGGAGAAGGAAGAGGCGGAACGCAGATGCTCCGTGGCCTCGCCCACCATCATTCCGGGGTCTCCTTCGATGATCGCCGCGCAAACCGCCACCCTGCCTGCATTCTCGTAGGCGCTTGCCGCGAGATAGTTGGTCGCAGCGCCGTCCAGCGAAAGCTGAAGGAATGAATAGCCGTCATCGACCGTCTCGGTGCGGGGGATTTCGGAATAGCTCACCGCTGCGCAGGCGGCGAGGGCGACCGGCGCGAGGCCGGCGAACGAGATCGTTCGAAACATCTGATCGGGTCCAATCCAGAAGGCGATGACCCGCGATAGCCCGGGGCGCCCGCCGCTCGCAGCCCTGCCTTGGCGTCTCAGAGGCTTTCCGGCGCCTCCGCCTCGAGCTCGGCGATCCAGGCCGCCGCCGTTCCGTCCGAAGGCGCCCGCCAGTCGCCCCGCGGCGAGAGGGAGCCGCCGGAGGCGAGCTTCGGGCCGTTCGGCAGGGCGGAGCGCTTGAACTGGCTGGTCTGGAAGAACCGCCAGAGGAAGGTGCGGAGCCAGCGGCGGATCGTCGGGAAGTCGTATTCGCCCTGCTTCTCCGCCTCGATATGCGGCGGCCAGCGGCCCGCCGACCGGTCCCGCCAGGCGTGCCAGGCGAGGAAGGCGACCTTCGAGGGCCTGAACCCGTAGCGGCTGATCCAGTAGAGGTTGAAGTCCTGGAGGGCGTAGGGCCCGACGAAATCCTCGGTCTTCTGCGCCGGCGCGTCGCCCTCGCCGGGCACGAGTTCCGGCGAGATTTCGGTGGCGAGGATACGGCGGAGCACGGCGGAGGCCTCCGCGCCGAACCGTTCCGAGGCCGCGACCCAGCGGATCAGGTGCTGGATCAGCGTCTTCGGCACCGAGCCGTTGACGTTGTAATGGCTCATGTGGTCGCCGACGCCGTAGGTCGCCCAGCCGAGCGCCAGCTCGGACAAGTCCCCCGTGCCGAGCACCAGCGCGCCATTGTGGTTCGCGAGGCGGAAGAGGAGGGAGGTTCGCGCCCCCGCCTGCACGTTCTCGAAGGTCACGTCGTAGCGGTTCTCGCCCTCAGAGAACGGGTGGCGGATATCGGCGAGCATCTGCCGCGAGGCGGCGTCGATGGAGATTTCCTCCGCCGTCACGCCGAGCGCGCGCATCAGGTCCCAAGCGGAGGACCTGGTGGACGACGACGTGGCGAAGCCCGGCAGCGTATAGGCGAGGATGTCGGTCCGGGGGCGCCCGAGCCGGTCCATCGCCTGCGCCGCCACCAGGAGCGCCTGCGTCGAGTCGAGCCCGCCGGAGACGCCGATGACAATCTTGCCGATGCCGGAGGCTTCGAGCCGCTTCACGAGGCCGGCGACCTGGATCTCGTAGGCCTCGAAGCAGAGCTCGTCGAGCTTGGCGTCCTCGTTCGGCACATAGGGGAAGCGGTCCACCGCCCGCATCAGCCCGATATCCCCTGTCGGCGGGTCGAGCCGGAACGGAACGTTGCGGAACGCCGCCCCCTCCCGCGCCGCGCAATCGGCGAAGCTCCCTTGCCGCATCCGGTCCTGCCGCAAGAGGTCGAGATCGACATCGGCGAGAAGGAGGTGCGGCTCGCCCGAGAACCGCCTCGTCTCGCCGAGATGGACGCCGTTCTCCCAGATCATCGCATGGCCGTCCCAGGCGAGATCGGTGGTCGACTCGCCGTGCCCCGCAGCGGAATAGAGATAGGCCACGAAGCAGCGGGCGGACTGCACCCGGCAGAGCGCATGCCGATAGTCCGACTTGCCGATGGTGACGTTGGAGGCCGAGAGGTTCGCCAGCACCGTCGCCCCCGCCATCGCCGCGCGGGAGGAGGGGGGCGCCGGCACCCAGACATCCTCGCAGATCTCGACGCCGACGATGAGCCCCGGCAGATCCTCCGCCGCGAAGAGGAGATCCGTTCCGAAGGGCGCCTCGATCCCGGCGGCGGCGGCGCGGTCCGCCGCCACCTCGTCGCCCGGTGTGAAGTGCCGCCGCTCATAGAACTCGCGATAGTTCGGAAGGTAGGTCTTCGGCACGAAGCCGAGGAGCCTCCCGCCCTGCACCGCCGCCGCCACGTTGACGAGCCGCCCCGTCACCCGGAGCGGCAGGCCGACAAGGAGAAGCGGCCGCCAGGCGGCGCTTTCCTCCACCAGCGCGGCGAGGGCGCGCTCGGCCCCCTCCAGCACCACCTCCTGCTGCAGGAGATCGTCGATGGCGTAGCCGGTCAGCCCAAGCTCGGGGAAGACGCAGAGCGCGGCGCCCGCCTCATGCGCCTTCGTGGCCATCTCCCGCGTCGCGGCGAGATTGGCGGCGGGGTCGGCGACGTGGAGGCGCGGCGTCGCCGCCGCGACCCGCGCGAAGCCCTGCCGATAGATGTTTAGGAAGTCCGCCGCTGCCGGCATCGCCGCTTTCCCTTTCGCGCCCGGAGCCTAGAGCGCCGCCCGCGCGCCGTCCAGAAAGCCCGCGCCAGCCCTGACCCGCGCCAGCGCCTGCGGCGTCGGCGCCGGAATGTGACGGGCGACGAAGCCGGCGAGCGGCGCGAGGGCGGGGTGGGCCAGGTCTCGCTGAAGATGGTCCCAGACCCGCGGGATCAGCGAGAGATAATGCGGCTTCCCGTCCCGGAGCCGGAGCCGGGCGAAGATGCCGACGATCTTCAGGTTCCGCTGCGCGCCGAGCGCGGCGTAGGCGGCGCGGAAGCTCTCGGGCTCCGCCCCGGTCGCCGCGATCCGGCGCGCCAGCATCGCCTCGCGAAGCTCCGGCGAGGTGTCCCGCCGCGCGTCTTCGAGGAGAGAGACGAGGTCATAGCCCGGGCTCCCCGCCAGTGCGTCCTGATAATCGAGCAGGCCGACGCGCGCCGCGCCTTTCCGATCCGGCAGCCAGAGCAGGTTCTCGGCGTGGTAGTCGCGGAGCGCAAAGGCGCTCCGGTCGGGCGCGACGGCCGCCGTCGCCTCGCCGATGCGCGCGGCGAATTCGGCGGAAAGGTCCGCCGAGGGCGCGGCGCCGGTCGCCCCGGCTTTCCACCAGTCGAGCGCCAGCATCGCCTCGCGGAGGAGGACGGCCGCATCGTAGGGCGCGGGCGGCGCGTCGAAGCCCGGCGCGGACAAGCGGGCCGGCGGCGGCGAGAGGGCGGGGAGCAGGTCCACCGCCGCCGCGTAAAGCTCCGCCTCGCGCGCCGGCTCGGCGGCGGATACCCGCGCGAAGAGCGCGTCGCCGAGGTCTTCGAGCAGGGCGAAGCCGAGATCGGCGTCGGCGGCGTAGGTTTCGGGCGCGGAGAGGCCGAGGGAGCGGAGCCAGTCGCCGACGGCGAGGAAGGGGCGGATGTCCTCCCCCCGCTCGGCCGGCGCGTCCATCAGCACCGCCTTCCGCGCGCCATGCGCCACCCGTTCATAGCGCCGGTTCGAGGCGTCGCCGGCGAGCGGCGAGAGGGTCGCGCCGCGCCAGCCGGCCACCTCGAGAAAGCCCCGCTTCGCCGCCTCCCGGTTCATGCCGTGGCCCCGAGGGCCGCCGCGACCCGCTCCCATCCCGGCCCGACCGCGCGCCAGGCGAGCCGCCGTCCGCCCTCCGGCGGCGGCGAGAGCGCAATCTCGAGCCGGCGCGCCGGCGCGAGCGGGCCGAGCCGCTCCGGCCATTCGACGAAACAGGCCGCCTCCTCGAAGGCCTCGTCGAGCCCGAGCTCGTAAAGTTCGGAGACGTCGCCGAGCCGGTAGAGATCGACATGGAGGATGGGTATGTCCGCCTCATAGCTCTGCATCAGGGTGAAGGTCGGCGAGGGGATAGCCTCCGACGGCCTTCCGGCGGCTTCGAGGCGCGCGGCGATGGCGGCGCGGGCGAGGGCCGTCTTGCCGGCGCCGAGATCGCCCGAGAGAAGCACCGCGTCCCCGGCCGCAAGGGCCCGGCCGAGCCGGGCGCCGAGCTTCGCCGTCGCCGCATCGTCCGCTAGGGCCACCGATCCCATCATGCCACCCGCTCCGCGCCCGTCGCTCCGCCCCCAATAGCGAAGCCGGGCGCGGGGCGCGAGGGCGTCAGGCGCTGCGGAGCGCGGTCGCCCGCGGCGGAACCACGTCGACGATCCGGCAGGTGGCGCGGCGGTTCTTGCCCTCGCGCCGCGCCGCCATCTCGCCGCCGCTCTGGCGGACGAAGCGGCGCACGAGGGCGAGGGCGAGGCCGGATTCCGTCTCCACCCCGTTCGCCGGGTGGACCGCGTCGATCAGAAGGTCACGCCCCTCGGCGCGGACCGAGAGGCGGATCGGCGCGCCGGCCGGAGCCTTGGCCAGCGCGTCCAGCCCGAGATTGTAGAGGATCTGCCGCAGGCGAAGCCCATCGCAGGTCGCCCGCTGCGGCGCGGCGGAGAGATCGACCGTGACGCGGCCTTCGCCGTCTCGCCGCGTCAGCAGCCTCGTCGCTTCGGCGAATGGCCGGGCGGTCTCCACCGCCGCCGCGGCGACCGGCCCGTCCGGCCCGACCGCGACGAGATCGGCCATGGCGTCGATGGCGTCGAGCAGGTCCCGCGCGCTGGCGAGTACGCCGGCGACGTAATCCTGCTGAACGTCGTTCAGAGGGCCGACCTGCTCGCCCGCGAGCAATTCGCTGAAGCCCGAGATCGAGGTCAGCGGCGTCCGCATCTGGTGGGAGATCTGGTCCACCAGCGCGCCGCGAATCTCTTCGGCCTGCTCCAGCGCGTCGTTGCGGCTCTTCAGCGTCGCCGCCACCTGCTCGCGCGCGGTGATGTCGGAGGCGACGAAGAGGGTGGAGCCGTCCGGCATAGGCGAGGCGCGGGCGGATAGGACGCGCCCATCGGTTAGCGGCAGCGTCTCCGCGGTCGGCCGCCGTTCAACGCCGCCGGAGACGACCGCGGCGAGGGCGTCCCAGAATGGATGCGGCCCGGTCAGCGGCCGCATCCGCTCGATCACGGAATCGATTCGCTCATCCGGCTCGGGCGGCGGGTCGAGCGCCCAGAGCTCCTGGAAGG
>CALFYQ010000178.1 GCA_937952085.1 uncultured Paracoccaceae bacterium
GGTCCGACCGCCGCGGCGCGCAGGCGTGGTCGGAGCCGTCCGCCCCCTGCATCGCGTCATAGGCCAGCGCCAGGTCCTCCGCCGTCCGGGCGAAGGGGCCGAGATGGTCGAGGCTGTCGACGAAGGGGAAGGCGCCGGTCCGCGGCAACCGGCCATAGGTCGGCTTCAGGCTGTAGACGCCGCAGAGCGAGGCCGGCACGCGGAGCGAACCGTTGGTGTCCGAGCCGAGCGAGACCGGGGCGAGCCCCGCCGCCGTCGCCGCGCCAGAGCCGGAGGAGGAGCCGCCGGTCATCCGCGACGGGTCGTGCGGGTTCCGGCAGGCGCCGTCATGGGCGTTCTCGCCGGTGAAGTCATAGGCGAACTCCCCCATATTGAGCGCGCCAAGCAGCACCGCGCCCGCCGCGTCCAGCCGCTTCACCAGCAGCGCGTCCTCCACCGCGGGCGCCCGGTCCCGGTTGATCTTGGAGCCGGCGCGGGTGGCGAGGCCCTTCACGTCGAAGAGGTTCTTCACCGCATAGGGCGCACCGGCGAGCGGGCCGAGCGGCCGCCCCGCCGCACGCGCCGCATCCACGGCCGCCGCCGCCGCGCGGGCGCGCTCCGCCGTCACGTCGGTGAAGGCGGAAAGGCCCGCGTCGACCGCGGCGATGCGGGCGAGCGCCGCCTCCGTGACCTCCGCGGCGGAGACATCGCCTCTGGCGACGGCGGCGGCGATCCCGGCGGCGGAGGCCCAGGGGCTCAATGGGTCAGTCATCTTCAGGCTCCGGCAGGCGGAAGACCGGGGCGAGCGCCAGTTCGTCCTCGTCGAGCGGCGCGCGGTCCAGAACCGCCGCCATCGAGGCGGCGAGGGTGAGAAAGCGCCGCGCCCCGGGGCGATGCTCCGGGGCGATCCCGAGGTCCGCCGCCTTCGCGGCGGCCTCGAGAAAGGCGTCGAGTTCGGCGTCCGTCATTCGGCCGGCTGCGCCGCCGCGGCGCTGTCCTGCTTCTCGAACTCCATGCCCTTGCAGGCATAGAGAAGCCCGGCGACGAGCGCGTAGGCGAGCGCCACGCCCGGCGTCACGGCGAAGCCCACCGCCGGCCCGTGCATGAAACCGAAGAAGGTCAGCACCGCGCCGGCGCCGGCGAAGGCGGCGGCCCAGTCGAACTTCCGTTCGATCACGAAGACGCCGATCGCGGCGAGAACGAGTCCCGTGAGGATTGCGCCGTTCCCGAGCGTCGCGAGCCCTTCGTAGAGCACGCCGTTCACCGCCATCGAGCCGATCAGATCCGGCGTCACCTGCACTCCGGCGGCCCCGAGCGCGCCGTCGATCTGCACCTTCGCCCAGGCCGCCAGATGCGGGACGAGGCCGAGCACGATGGCCGGAGCGTGCGTCATCGGCGTGGTCTGGAAGGCCTGCGCGCCGATCAGCATGCCGATGTAGAGCAGGATCGGCGAGATCGCGACCACCGGCACGAGGTTGAGGAAGACCGCAAGAATGCCGAACCAGGCGAGGCAGAGAACGAAGAAGCCCGTCGCGATCGAATAGCCGATGCGGCCGCCCATGCTCTTCCAGCCGGGATGGCCGATATAGACGGCGTTGGCGAAGGGCGAGCCGAGGATGGTGCCGATGAGCGAGATCGTCCCCTCGCCGGCGAGGGCCTGCGTGGTGGAGTAGCTGTCGCCCGCAGCCTCCGCGCTTTCCACGTTGTCCATCGCCTCGACGAGGTCGTAGACGCCGAAGGGGATCGCGGTGACGAGGATGAAGCCGAGGAACTCGAAGCCCGAGAAGACGTGGCCGATCGCCGGAATCGGGATCGAGAAACCGAAGGAGCCGAAGCTCGCCGCGAGCTTCTCCCCACTCATCCCGCCGATTTCCGGCATGCCGAGCGCCGCGGCGCGCCAGGCGATGATCATGCCCGCGACGATGGCGACGAGGCCGGGCGGCATCTCCTT
>CALFYQ010000179.1 GCA_937952085.1 uncultured Paracoccaceae bacterium
CGCCGCCTTGCCCGGCCGCTTCGTCGACGCTGCGAGCGTGCCCTATGAGAGCCGCGTCGTGGTCGGCGACGCGCTGCGCGACATCCTGAAGACGGCGGACGCGGTCAGCGCCTCGCTCCTCATCCTCGGCCGACACCGGGAGCGGCCGATTCTCGATCTCTTCAGCTCGACCACGATGGAGAAGATCGTCCGCGCCGCGGTGCGCCCGGTGCTTCTGGTGAGGGACCCGGCGACGGCGCCCTACCGGTCGGTCTTCGCCGGGGTGGACTTCTCGCCGGCCTCGGCCGCCGCGCTTCGCTGGGCGGCCCGCGTCGCGCCGAGCGCCTCGATCTCGGCGATGCATGTCTACGCGATCCCGTTCAAGGGCTTTCTCGGCGAGGCCGAGATCTCCTTCCCGGTGCGGGAGGAGGCGGAGGCGGAACTCGCGGCCTGGCGCGCCGGCGCGAACCTGCCGGATGCGGTCGGCGAGATCGCGCTCGTCGAGGGCTCGCTCGCCGGCGCCTTCGAATCCGGCCGCAAGACGACCGCGGCCGATCTCGTCGCGGTCGGCGCGCATGGGCGGCCGACGCTCTCGCCCACCCTTCTCGGCGGCTTCACCGAGGAGCTTCTGCGCGACCCGCCGAGCGACATCCTGGTGGTGCGCCGCTGAACCCGGCCGCCGGCGCCCCGCCGTGACCGCCGCATCGTGACCGCCGCGCCGCTCTCGCCGCCGGCGAGCCGCCCGTTCCGGGCGCTCGCCTACATGACCGGCGCCGCCGCCTCCTTCGTGCTGATGGCGGTGGCGGGGCGGGAGCTTTACGGCCGGCTCGACACGTTCGAGATCATGACCTGGCGCTCGGCCATCGGCCTCGCCGTGGTGCTCGCCGTCGCCGCGGCGACCAGCGGGCTCGGCAAGATCCGCGCGCGGCGGATGGGGCTCCAGACGCTCCGCAACGCGATCCACTTCGCCGGCCAGAACTTCTGGTTCTACGCGGTCGCGGTCGTGCCGTTCAGCCAGATGTTCGCGGTCGAGTTCTCGGTGCCGATCTGGACCGCGCTCGCCGCCCCGTTCGTGCTCGGCGAACGGCTGACGCGGACCCGGCTTCTCGCCGCGCTGATCGGCTTCGCGGGCATCCTCCTCGTGGCGCGGCCCGACGCGGCGCTCAGCGCCGGCGTCCTCGCCGCCCTCGGCGCGGCGCTCAGCTTCACCGGCGCCAACCTTGCGACGAAGCTGCTCACGCGCACCGAGACGACGCTGACGATCCTCTTCTGGCTGACCTTCATGCAGCTTGTCTTCGGCCTCGTCTTCTCGCTCTGGGACGGCGAGGCGCGGCTGCCGGAGGGCGGCGACTGGCCCTGGGTGCTCGCCACCGCCTTCGGCGGTCTTTCGGCGCATTTCTGCTTCACCGCGGCGCTCGCTTGCGCCCCGGCGACCGTGGTCGCGCCGCTCGACTTCGTGCGCCTGCCGATGCTGGCGACGGTGGGGATGGTCTTCTACGGAGAGCCGCTGATGCTGCTCACCTTCGTCGGCGCGGCGATCATCTTGGCCGCGAACCTCCTCAATCTCCGCGCGGAAGGCCGGCCGGCGCAGCGCTGAGGGCTTGCTCGAAGAATGGAGCGGAGGGTCGAGACCGCCCCTGGGTGGGCGCCCAGTCCGGCGGTATTGGGCGCTTTATGGCGTCGCCCCGAACTTCGACTGAGCCGCTTGTGACAGCCGGGGGGGGCGCCCGCCCGTGGGGAGGGGCGGGCGCGGCCCGGGCTGGGCGCCCGGGCCCGGGAGGGATGGCGAGGGCGCGCCTTCGCCCACAGCTTCGCTTCCCAAATCGCCGGGGCGGCCGAACCGCGCACCGACCCGGCCCGTCTTTCGCCCCCGCGGCGCCGGTGGTAAAGCCGCGCCCGAATCCGAACGGAGACAGGCATGAACCTCGACGCGATCCCGGCGGGCAAGAACCCGCCCTCCGACATCAACGTGGTGATCGAGATCACCGGCGGCTCCGGCGGCGGCGCCCCGGTGAAATACGAGATCGACAAGGAATCCGGCGCCGTCTTCGTCGACCGGATCGTCAACACGCCGATGTTCTATCCCTGCAACTACGGCTTCGTGCCGAACACGCTGCACGACGACGGCGACCCGACCGACGTTCTGGTGATCTGCGACTTCGCGCTCGCCCCGGGCACGGTGATCCGCTGTCGGCCGATCGGCGTCCTAAAGATGGAGGACGACGGCGGCATGGACGACAAGATCATCGCCGTTCCGGTCGAGAAGGTGGACCCGTTCCAGGCCAAGGTGCAGTCGATGGGCGACCTCGCGCCGAAGATGGTCGAGCGGATCAAGCACTTCTTCGAGCACTACAAGGACCTCGAGGCCGGCAAGTGGGTGAAGGTCATCGGCTGGGGCGACAAGGCCGAGGCCGAGGCGATCCTGATGAAGTCCGTCGAGGCGGCGAAGAAGTGAGCGCCCGCGCGCTCTGAAGCTCCAACGCCCCGGCGCGACCCCGCGCCGGGGCGTTTTCTTTTCAAGGCCCGATGACCCGCGAAGACCGCCTTCCCGTTCTCGCCCTCGCCGTCGCCGAGACCCTGGTCTGGGCGGGGTTCTTCTACACATTCCCGATCCTCCTTCTCCGCTTCGAGGCGGAATTCGGCTGGGGCCGGGAGGAGACGGCGCTGGCCTTCACCCTCTCCCTCATCTGCTCGGCGCTCTCGGCGCCGCTGGCCGGGCGGGTGGTGGACAAGGGCTTCGGCCCGGTCATGCTGCCGGGCGCGGCGCTGATCGGCGGGGTGCTTCTTCTTCTCCTCTCCTTCGCCGAGAGCCAGGCGCAGTTCTTCCTTCTCTGGGCCGGGCTCGGCATGGCCTCGGCCTTCTCGCTCTACGAGCCCTGCTTCGCCTTTCTCACCCGCGTGCGCGGGATTGCGGCGCGCGGGCCGATCGTTCTGGTGACGCTGGTCGCCGGTTTCGCCTCCACGCTCTGCTTCCCGGTGGCGGACTGGGCGGCGGAGGCGGCGGGCTGGCGCGTCGCGCTCCGCGTCTTCGCGGCGGGGGCGATCCTCATCGCGGTTCCGCTTTTCATCTGGTCGACCCGGCGGCTCGCGGCGGGCGGGCCGGCGAAGCCTACGCGGGAGGCCGACGCGGCGGAGCGGGCGGCGGCCAAGGCGGCGCGGAAGCGCCCCGCCTTCCGGCTCCTTTTCCTCGCCCTTCCCTGCATCGCGCTGACCCATGGCATGATCATCGCGCATCTCATGCCGCTTCTCGGCAGCCGCGGCGCCACGGGATCGGAGGCGGTCTTCGCCGCCTCGCTGATCGGGCCGGCGCAGGTCTTCGGGCGGATCGTCATCTCGGTCGTGGCGAAGCGGGCGGACGGGACGGGACTTATGATCGGCACCTATTTCGCCTCCGCCGCCGCCTATCTCCTCCTCCTCACGGCGGAGGGCGGGGACTGGCGGATCATCGCCGCCATGCTGATGATCGGCGCGGCGAACGGGGTGAACTCCATCGCGAAGCCGCTCGCCATCGCAGAACGGCTCGGCCGGCGCGGCTATGGCGCCATCGCCGGCGCGCTGGCGACGCCCTTCCTCGGCGGTTTCGCCGCGGCGCCCTTCGTCGCCTCGCTGCTCTGGGGCGCCGGGGGGTATGAACTGGTGCTGGCGCTCTCCGCCGGGTTGGTC
>CALFYQ010000180.1 GCA_937952085.1 uncultured Paracoccaceae bacterium
CTGCTCCACCGAGACGGTGATCGATTCCGCCTGGAACGGCCCTTCGACCAGCTCCTGCCCGGGCTTCACGTCCACCCCGTAGGTGCGCGCGTACATCGAGTTCGGGTCGCACCAGGAACGGCCGGTGGCGATGTCGAACATCCAGCCGTGCCACGGGCAGCGGACCATCGTCCCCCGGCGCTGAAGCTCGTACTCGCCGGGCGTGTCGGAGACCGGCACGCCGACGATGGGGCCCTTGCAGAGCGCGCCGCCCTCGTGCGGGCAGCGGTTGATCAGCGCGTGATAGGCGCCGTCGAGATTGTAGACGCCGATCTCCCGGCCGCGGACGGTGACGAGCTTGCAGCTCCCCGGCTCAATCTCGTCCGTGGTCGCGACCACATATTTCGTCATTCCGGGCCTATTCCAGATTGTAGAGCTTCAGCGCGTTCTCGAAGAGGACCTTCGCGCCCTCGGGCTTCGGCAGCGGCACGCGCATCGAATAGCGGGGGTCGTCCTCGTCCCAGTGCGGGTAGTCGGTGGCGGTCATCACCCGGTCCCAGCCGATCCATTCGAGGACGGTGAGAATGTCCGCCGGGCGCTCCGGCTCGTCGATCGGCTGCGTCGTCATCCAGACGTGGTCGCGGATGTATTCGGAGGGCGCGCGGGTCAGGTGCGGCACCTCGGCCTTCAGCCGTTTCCAGTGGTTGTCGAGCCGCCAGGAGAGCGGCGGCAGGAAGGCCATGCTGCCTTCGACCATCACCACCTTGAGGTCCGGGCTCCGCTCGAACGCGCCTTCGACGACGAGGCTGGAGACCACCGCCTCGGCGCTCTGCACGTAGGAGTGGTGCTCCTCGTAGTAGTAGGAGGGCCAGCCGCTGGCGGTGGAGGCGTGGCCGTTGCTGCCGCCGAGATGGAGCGCGACCGGCAGGCCGTTCGCCGCCGCGGCCTCGAGGATCCGGCGATAGCGCTTGCGGCCGACCGGCTCCGTCATCCGCAGCACCAGCATAACCTGGACGAAGCGCCGATCCTTCGCGCGGCGCTCGATCTCGGCGACGGCGGAATCCGGGTCGTCCGGCTGGACCACGATGGAGGCGCGCAGGCGCGGCTCCCGGTCCAGCCAACAGGCCGCCTGCCAGTCGTTGATCGCAGTCGCGAGCGCGGCGGCGTAGTCGAGATTGCGCTCATCGAAGGCGCCGCCGAGGAGCGGCAGCAAGACGCCGTAGCGGATGCCGTAGTGGTCGAGATGCTGCTTGCGCATGAACTCGACATCGGAGCCCGGTGGGCCGCCGCCATCCGGCCATGCGTCGAGCCGCATCCCGTCTTCCGGGGTGAAGCGGGGGAAGGCGGTGCGGCTGGTGTAGGGCTGCCGCGGGCGGCCGCCGATGGTCGCCCGGTGCTCGCGCCAGCGCTTCGAGAGGAACTGGTCGAGATCGGCGCGGGACTTGAAGGCCGGGTGGATGTCGCAATCGACGAAGCCGCCGGCGTTCGGCGGCGTCTTCGGGGCCGCAGCCGCGCTCGGAGCGTTCATCTTCGCCTCCCTCGATCAGTGCGCGCCGAGGCGCGGATAGGTCTCGAACGCGTTCCTGCGGTAGAGATCCGCCGAACGCTCGCCGCCGAAGACCGGCGCCAGCGCGTCGGTCCCGTCGAAATGCCAGTGCGGAAAGTCGGTCGCGAAGAGGAACATGTGGTCTCCGCGGATGAGGTCCAGCACCTTCCGGGCGGCCTCGTCGGTCGGCGGGCCGTCGAAGGGCTGGACCGGCAGGCGCACCTTCTCGCGGACGACCTCGGCGGGCGGTCGCTTGTTCCAGGGGATTTCGGGGCGAAGCGCCCGCCAGGACTTGTTGGCGCGCCAGAGATAGGGCGGGAGCCAGGTGACGCCGGATTCGAGCAGCACCAGCTTCAGCTCCGGGAACTTCACGAAGACGCCTTCGGCGAAGAAGCTGTTGAGCTGCGAGGCGATCGCCTGCGACTGGGCGACGTAATCCTCGAGAAGGTATGAGGGCCAGCCGAGCGAGGTGGTCGGATGGCGGTAGTTGCTGCCGGGATGGATCGCCACCGGCAGGCCGTGCCGCTCCGCCGCCTCGTAGATCGGCCAGTAGATCTTCCGGCCGAGCGGCGCCTCGCCCATCGCGAGGAGGAGGACCTGCACGAAGCGGTCGTCCTTCGCCCAGTATTCGATCTCGCGGACCGCGACCTCGGGGTTCACCACGGTGACGACGAGCGAGGCGCGGAGCCGCCGGTCCGCGCTCAGCCATTCCTCTGCGATCCAGCGGTTGATCGCGCGGGCGTAGGCGCCGGCGAGGTCTTCGCTGTAGGTCGTGTGGGCGACGGAGAGGCAGTTGGCGATGGCGATCTCGGTTCCGAAGGCGTCCATCATCTTCTGCAGGACGCCGAGATCGCTGCCGGGCGGGCCGGCCTCCGGGCGCCAGTCCGGCCGGCAGGAAAGCGGCGAGGAGGCGGGATAGCTGCCGAGGTCGTCGTTCGTCTCGTGCATCCCGCGGAGCACCATGTGCTCTCGCCAGTACTCGTCGAGATAGGGCAGCAGCGCCCGCGTGCTCGGAACCGAAATGTGGACATCGCAATCGACGACGCCCGGCGGCGGAACTGCCAACGCTTCCTCCTTCGCGCCGGTTCCGCGGGGCGGCCGGCGCTTGTCTCGTTCGCCCGGCGCGCCCCTGGCCGGAGGCGCGCCGAAGCCGCGGGCAGAATAGGAAGCGCCCCGTCGCGGGGCTAGTGGCTGAATGCGGGACGCTCGCCCGCCCCGAGCGCATGGCGCGGGCCGGGCGGCGGCGCTCAGCCCATCCGCTCGGAGGCGTAGGAGCCGGGGCTGGCTGGGAAGACGACGGTCTTGTCGCCGTTCAGGAAGACGCGGTGGTGGATATGCGCGTGGATCGCCCGCGCCAGCACCTGCGCCTCCACGTCCCGGCCGAGGCTGACGTAGTCGTCGGGGCTCTGGGCGTGGGTCACGCGGATCGTGTCCTGCTCGATGATCGGGCCCTCGTCGAGATCGGCGGTGACGTAGTGGGAGGTGGCGCCGATCAGCTTCACGCCGCGCTCGAAGGCCTGCTTGTAGGGGTTCGCGCCCTTGAACGAGGGCAGGAAGGAATGGTGGATGTTGATGATCCGCCCCGACATTTCCCGGCACATCTCGTCGGAGAGGATCTGCATGTAGCGGGCGAGGACGACGAGTTCCGCGCCGGTCTCCCGGAGGACGCGCATCTGCTCGGCCTCGGCCTGCGGCTTGTTCTCCTTCGTGACCTTGATGCAGTAGAAGGGTATGTCGTGGTTCACGACAACCTTCTGATAGTCCATGTGGTTCGAGATCACCGCGACGATCTCGATCGGCAGCGCCCCGATCCGCCAGCGATAGAGAAGGTCGTTCAGGCAATGCCCGAAGCGGGAGACCATGACCACGACCTTCATCTTTCGGCCTTCGTCATGGAACTCCGACGCCATCTCGAACCGTTCGGCGACCGGGGCGAAGCCGGCCTCGATCGCCGGAATGTCGAGCCCCTTTTCCGAGACGAAGCTCATCCGCATGAAGAAGCGCCCGGTCTCGACATCGTCGAACTGAGAGCTGTCGGTGATGTTGCAGCCGCTCTCCGCGAGATAGCTGGCGATGGCGGCGACGATGCCGCGCCGCGTCGGGCAGGCCACGGTCAGGCAGAACTTGCTCATCTCGGTCTCGTGTCGAGGGGGAACGGCGCAACCGGGGTTCGCATGGCGGCGGCGCGCCGGCCTGCACGAAATCGACATGATGGAGGGGCGGATGCGACGGGCGGTCGGGTTCCGGCCGCGACCGGGGGCTCAGCCGGCGGCGAAGCAGGCGGCGCGGCCGCCCTCCCCCGCCGGCGCCAGTTCCGGCCGGGCGGCGCGGCAGCGGTCGAAGGCGAGCGGGCAGCGGGGGTGGAAGGCGCAGCCCTTCGGCGGGTCGATCGGGCTCGGCACCTCGCCGCCCATCGGCGCCCGGTCCCGGCGCGGCGCGTCGAGATCGGGGATCGTCTCGAGGAGGAGGCGCGTATAGGGATGCCGCGGATCGGCGAAGAGTTCCGCCTTCGGCGCGATCTCGACGATGCGGCCGAGATACATGACCGCGATCATGTCGGCCATGTGGCGCACCACCGAAAGATCGTGGCTGATGAAGAGATAGGTGAGGCCAAGTTCCCGCTGGAGCCGCTTCATCAGGTTGAGGATCTGCGCCTGGACCGACACATCCAGCGCCGAGGTCGGCTCGTCGCAGACGAGGAATTCGGGCTCCCCGGCGAGGGCGCGGGCGATCGAGATGCGCTGGCGCTGCCCGCCTGAGAATTCGTGCGGGTATTTCCGCCCGTCCCGCGGCGAGAGGCCGACCGTCTCCAGAAGCTCGTCCACGCGGCGCGCGACCTCGGCCTCGGGGCGCTTCGGGTCGAGCGTGCGGATCGGCTCGGCGACGATGCGGCCGACGCGCCAGCGCGGGTTGAGGCTGGCGTAGGGGTCCTGGAAGATCATCTGCACGCGGCTGGCGTCGCCGCGGAAGGCGATGGCGCCCTCGCTCGGCTTCACGAGGCCGGTGACGAGCTTCGCCACGGTGGACTTGCCGCAGCCGGATTCGCCGACGAGCGCCAGCGTCTCGCCGCGGGCGATGCGGAAATCGACGCCGTCCACCGCGTGGAGGATCTGCCGCGGGCGCCGCTCGATCACCCGGTTGAGCCAGGGCGCGGAGACGTCGAAACGGCGGCCGAGGGCGACGGCTTCGAGAAGGATCTCGGGCTTCATGCGGCGGCTCCCGTTTCGGCCCCGGCTTCGGCGGCGGCTTCGAGCCAGCAGGCGACGGCGGCGCCGAAGAGCGGCGGGCGTTCCGCGCGGCAGCGCGCCATGGCGTGGGCGCAGCGCGGGTTGAAGGCGCAGCCGGCGGGGATCGCGTCGAGCCGCGGCATCGCGCCCGGGATCTGCTGAAGCTCCACCACGTCGCGCCGGAGGCTCGGGATCGAGCCCATCAGGCCGCTGGTATAGGGGTGGCGCGGGCGCTTCACGATCTCGGCCACAGGGCCGATCTCGGCGATGCGGCCGGCATAGAGCACGGCGACGCGGTCCGCCGTTTCGGCGATCACGCCCATGTCGTGGGTGACGAGCATCACCGCCATGCCCCGCTCCCGGCAGAGCCGCTTGAGGAGCGCAGTGATCTGCGCCTGGATCGAGACGTCGAGCGCGGTAGTCGGCTCGTCGGCGATGATGAGCTCGGGCTCGCCGGCCAGCGCCAGCGCGATGACGATGCGCTGGCGCATGCCGCCGGAGAACTGGTGCGGGTAATGGTCGATCCGGCTCTCGGCGGCGGGGATGCCGACCTCCTTCATCAGCGCGAGCGCGCGGGCGCGGGCGGCGGATTTCGAGAGGCCGAGATGGAGGCGGATCGTCTCGACGAGCTGCGCGCCGACGGTGAAGAGCGGGTTGAGGCTGGTCAGCGGATCCTG
>CALFYQ010000181.1 GCA_937952085.1 uncultured Paracoccaceae bacterium
GGTAGTTCCCGTCCCGCTTCAACGCCTCAAGCTGCGAACGGAACAGCGCGTCGTAGGTCATCAGATCTTCCTCCGGGTCAATCCGTTGGTTTCGCGCGGCTCTGGCGCAGGCAGCATCCAGCGCCAGAGCCGCTCGTCCGGCAGCGGCAGGACCATCAGCCAGTGCTCGAGAAGCGCGAGGCCGGTCAGCGTCGCGAGAATGGCGAAGCCGACCGTTTCGGCCGGCGTTCCGGCGCCGATGATCCGGTCGATCCAGTGGCCGGTCGCCAGCGAGAGCGCGGTGATCGAGAGCGGGAAGAGCCAGTTCAGCCGGCGGATGCGGAAATGGCTCGGCAGGTGAAGAAGCGTGCGCGGCAGAAACTCCGAATGGATCCGCGGCACGCCGAAGAAAAGGTTCAGTTTGGCGCTGACGCGGGCGACGAGGAGCACGCCGAAGGTGAGGAGCCCGAAACGGTTCGGCGCCCCCGACGCCGCAACCGCCATCGCCGCGAAAGTCGCCGCCAGCAGCATCTCATGGTAGGCGATCGTGCCCCAGGCGCGGATGAAGCGCTCCCATTCGGCGGCGGCGGCGGGAAGCGGGCGGGTATTGGGGCCGGAAATCACGCCCGATAGTAAGGCGATCTCGATCCAGCCCCAGAGCAGGATCGCGGAAAGTGGGGCGATCGCCGCGCCGGCGAGGCCCGCATCGTTCAGCGTGACCCAAAATCCCCAGGTTCCGAAGCCGAGAAGCGGCGCCGCGTAGATCACCGAGCGGAGATGGGCGCCGCCGCCGCGAAGGTCTGCGCGGCGGACGCGCCAGAGGATCGCCCCGGTGGAGAACCACCAGGCGAACATCGTCCCGAGGACGGCGATCGCCAGCGGCGCGGTCATCCCCGGCTCACCAGGCCGGCCGGAGCCGCGGGTTCGCCGGCGGCTCGGTCCGGCGCGACGGCGTGAAGTAGAGCCGCGCGAAGGCGAGGCCGGCCCGCGCCCCTGCGACCGCTCGCCCGAGGCGCCCGGCGAGGCCGCCCCGCTCGGACGCCCGGTCCATCGCCTCGAAGGCCCGCTGAAGGCGGACGAGGCCGCGCCGCCATGACGGATGATCGATGTCGAGTTCGATCGGGAAGATCTGACGCGCCATGATAGAGGTCTTGCGGAACACCTCCTGATCATACCAGTCGATGTCGACGCCGAGCGCCTCGTGGAAGCGCCGGCGGGCGTGATCCCGCACCCACATCGTGCCGAAGACGGCGACGAGGAAGAACTTGATCCACCAGACGTTCCGGCCGGAGGTCAGCTTCGGGTCGCTCTTCATCAGGAGGGCGAAGGCCTCGCCGTGACTGTGCTCGTCGTTGCACCAGTTCTCGAACCATTTGAAGATCGGATGGAACCGATGTTCAGGGTGTTCTTCAAGGTGGCGGAAAATGGTGATGTAGCGGGCGTAGCCGATCTTCTCGGAGAGATAGGTGGCGTAGTAGATGAACTTCGGCTTGAAGTAGGTGTATTTTTTGGTCTTGGTCAGAAAGCCGAGGTTGACGCCGATCCCCGCCTCGCGGAGCGCGTCGTTGATGAAGCCGGCATGGCGGGCCTCGTCGCGGGACATGTAGCTGAAGAGCTCGCAGATGTCCTTGTTGTTCCCGCGCCGCTTCATCTCCTTGTAGAGGACACAGCCGGAGAATTCGGCGGTGAGGGAGGAGACGAGGAAGTCGATCGCCTCGGCCCTCAGCTCGGGCTCCATCGCGTCCCAGTCCACCTCGTCCCATTCCTCGGTCTTGCGGAAATGGTTGCGGTTCGGGTCGGCGCGCATCTGGGCGAGCAGATCGTCCCACGCCTCCCGCACCGGAGTGACGTCGATGGCGTCCATCTCGTCGAAATCGGTGGTGTAGAACCGCGGGTTCAGGAGCGTCGTCTTGTGCGCCATCTTCGTGGTCTCGTTGGCGCCGGCGAGGATCGGGTCGGCCTCGACCGAAGTTTGCACGTTCATAGCGTCAGCTCCTCGGAGAAGGAGAACTCGCAGAGCTCCATGAATTCGAGATCGCCGGTCGCCCGCGTCCAGGCGCGCTCCAGCGGCGTGGCGCGGACGATGGTGGCGAAGCGGGCCTCGCGCACCACCTCGCCATAGGCGGCGACGACCGGGGCGCCGTGGACGGTGACGCTGTCTCCCGGGTGGACCACCGCCCCGTTGTCGAAGCGCACATGCGCGTGGAGGCTCTCGAACCGGTGCGAAACCTCGACGGTGCAAGGCGCCGTTTCGCTTCTTCGCGTCAGCAGACCCATGATCCTTCCTCCCCTTTTGTCACCGCGTCGGGGCGGCGAGCAGCCGCTCGAAGGCGGCGTAGTTGTCGGCGCCGAAGCCGATCAGTTCGGCGCGCCAGCCGGTCGTCTCGTCGATGAGCGCGAGACGGCCGTCGACGTATTTCACCAGGCGAACCGGGGCGTGCCGCGGCGCGCCGCGCTTTTGCCGCTCATAGGCGACGACGCGCTCGACGCCGGCGATGAAGCCGCCCTCCTGCGGGCCGAGCGCGGCGATGAGCTGTCCATCGGGCTGAAGCGCCATTGCCGAGCCGTTCATCTCTCCGGAAAGAACGATGTCGCGCTCGGCGAGGATCGGTGCATCGACGGGCGGGGTCGCCTCGAGCGGCCGGTCGGTCAGCCGCGCATAGGCGGCGATGGCGAGGCTGCAGAGAACCAGGATCAGCATGCCGCGGAGAAGCGCGGTCGGAATCTTTTCCCGCTCTGGATGCTGGGAATGCGTCGCTGGCGCGCTGTTCATCGGAGCCCCCTATTCCGCCGCGATGGCCGCCGCGGCCGCAGCGCGCGGACGGCGCGCGACGACCGGGGCCGCGACCTCTCGCGACGCGGCCTCGCCGAGGATGCGTGCGACCTTCGCGGCGTCAGGGACGCAGCGGAGCGCCGGCGCGGTCGGCGAAAACCGCCAGGGCCGGACATGCGGCCAGAGCACGAGGTAGGAGAGCCGCGCGCCGCCATCGAGCGAGAACGCGATGGAGCCGGTCCCGTCCCGCCGCTCGGAAAGCGCCGCCGTCTCGATCTGGCGGAAGGGCAGGTTGAACGTCACCGGCAGCGCCGCGCCCACCCGCATCACCACCCGGCGCGTGGTGATCGTGTAGGTCGTCGCGCGGGCCTGGGCGAAGGCGAAGAGGCAAAGAAGGCCCACCGCTGCAGCCCCGGCGGCGAGCATCCAGGCGCCCGCCGCCAGCGCCTCGCCGAGCGGCCGCGTGTCGGAGAGCGCGCCGAACCGCCAGGCGGCGAGGGCGACGAAATAGGCGCCGACCCAGCGCGCCGCGAGGGCGTCGCGGGCCAGCGCCCAGGCGTCGGGCCGGCCGGACCAGAGCGCGGTTTCGCCGGCAGGGAGCGGCCCCGGAAGGCCGACGACGGGCCGGATTTCAGGATCGTGCGCGGTCATCGTCGCCCCTCCCCGCCCTCAGAACTTCGGCCCGAGGCGCTCGGGGGCGGCGTAGAGCTTTCCGCCCGCGTAGTAGGCGCAGATCTTCTCCTCCTCGAGCATCGTCACCTGGTCGGGCGCGGCCGTGGCCGGCACGCCAGCGAAGTGGCGGCCAAAGAGCGAATGCACAGCCACCCGGTCCGACTTGATCCGCGTCAACTGGATCGGCGCGAGGCGGGCGCCGCCGCCGGCCTCGGGCGCAAGCTCGATCCCGAGATAGCGGACGAGCTGCTCCGGCGCGTCGACCCAGAGTTCCGTCACGCGCCCAACGATGGCGCCGTCGGCGGCGACGACCGGGAGCCCGCGCGGATCGACGCCCGCCGAGATGTGGAAGTCGGGCAGCATCGCCATCGGGCGGATTTTTGGCCGGCCGTGGCCGTCAAGCTCCGGCGCATCGCGGCGCGGCGCCCAGGAGGCGGGGCCGACGCCGTCGACCATCGGATCCCCTGTCGGCTCGAAGGGCGAGCCGGCGGCAGGTGAAGTCTGCCGCAGCGCGGCGCTCCGCGCCTCGGGCGCCATGTCGGGGACCGTCACCTCGCCGCGGCCATGCGGCAGGCGGAAGGTCTTCGGCTTCGGCAGGGGGAACGGGCCCTGGTTCGGCGCCGGCCCTCCGCCATCCCGCTCCAGCGGGTAGCCTTCGCGCATATTCTCCGTCTGCAGATAGTAGATCAGCATCGCGAAGAAAAGCCAGAACAGGTAGAGCGCGACCGAGGCCAGATCTACGGTTCCGATGATGGGTTCCAGCACGTTCTGTTCCTCCCTTTAGCGGCTCAGACGGGAAACTCTGCGAGCCCGATCCCGCCTTTGCTCCTGTGATGACCGGCCTGCGCCCCGCCCGCCGTGAGCCGCGCCAGCGGCCCGAGCGCGACGAGGGTGACGAAGAGCAGCCCGATCTCGAGGTGATAGACGAAGGCGTAGCCGGCGGTCGGGCTCTCCAGCGCCGGGCCGAGCCGGCCGGTGATCGCCAGATCGCCCACGATGTCCCGCAGGCCGCCGCCGATGGCGACCGAAAGCCCCGCCGCCGTCGCCTGCGCCGCGCCCCAGGCGCCGAGCGCGAGGCCGCGGCCCGCCGCGCCTTCGACGGGCATGGTCATGGCGATGGTGAGCGTGGCGACGGCGAAGAGCCCGCCGCCGAAGCCGATGCCGAAGGCGCCGGCGAAAAAGAGCGGCGGCGAGGCCATCGGCGCCGAGAAGATCACCGCGGAGAAGGCGGCGAGCCCCGCCGTCGCGCCCCGCGCCGCCATCGCCGGCGCCCGCAGCCCCTGCGCGAGCCAGCGAGCCGCGAGGCCGAAGCCGAAGAGTGCGCCGGCGGCCCACATCGCCGTCAGGAGTGTCGTCGAGGAGACGGAAAGGCCGAGAATCTCGCCCCCATAGGGTTCGAGCAGCACGTCCTGCATGTTGAAGGCCATGGTGCCGACGAAGACGACCGCGAGAAGCCGCCCGGCCGGCCCGCCCGCGGCGAGATCGGCCCAGGCGTCTCGGAAGCGCGGCCGCGGCGCCTCGCGCGCCTCGCGGCTCATCGGGCGCGGACGCTCCTGCTTCCAGAGCGCGACGAGATTGAGGAGGAGTCCGAAAAGCGCCGCGCCCTGAACGACCTGGATCAACCGGAGCGCCGAGAAATCGGCCAGCAGCGATCCGACGATCACGGCCGAGACGCCCATGCCGACGAGGAGCATGACGTAGAGAAGCGCGACGACGCGCGGCCGCGTCTCCTCCGTCGCCCGATCCGCGGCGAGGGCGAGGCCGGCGGTCTGGGTCATGTGGACGCCGAGGCCGGTCATCAGGAAGGCGAGGGCGGCGAGCGCCTCGCCGGCCCAGGGCGGCCCGAGCGTCTGGTCGCCGGAGAGGACGAAGAGCGAGAACGGCATGATGGCGAGCCCGCCGAACTGCCAGAGCGAGCCGAACCAGAGATAGGGCACCCGCCGCCAGCCGATCGCGCTCCGGTGCGTGTCCGACCGATAGCCGAGGAGCGTGCGGAAGGGCGCGGAAAGGACCGGCAGCGCGATCATCGCGGCGACGACCGACGCGGCCACGCCCAGCTCGACGATCATCACGCGGTTCAGCGTGCCGAGCAGCATGACCATCGCCATGCCGACGCTGACCTGGAAGAGCGAAAGGCGCAGCAACTGCCCGAGCGGCAGCCCTTCCGACGCGGCGTCGGCGAAGGGTAGCGCCTTGAGGGCGAGCCGCTTCAGGCCTTGCGCGCCAAGGATCATCGCGCCAGCTCCATCGCCTGCGAGATATAGAAGCCCCGGCCGACCCGGCGCCGGCGGTTGAGCGCGAAGCCTTCGAGCGCCGGCGCGCGCCGCACGAGCCGGGCGAGCGCGGCCTCGGAGACCGGCGCGATCCGCGGCGAGCGGTCGCCGCGCGGGAAGACCTGGCCGGCGAGCCAGAAGGCGCGGAGGAGCGGGGTGGAGGGCGCGACGGTGAAGACGAGAGAGCGCGAGGTGCGCCCGGCGAGCCGGCCGAGCGCGGCGACGGCGTCTGCCGCCCGGTAGTGGATCAGGCTGTCCATCGCGACCACGTGGTCGAACCGGCCGAGCGCCTCGTCGAGCATGTCGCCGACCAGAAACTCGATCCGCCGGCCGATCTGCGGCGGGATGCGCCGCCGCGCGACGTCGAGGAGGGAGGCGGAAAGGTCCACCGCCACCACTTCAGCGCCGCGCCGCGCGAGCGCCTCGGCCATCTGCCCGGCTCCGGCCCCCGCGTCGAGCACGCGCGCGCCGGTCAGATCTTCCGGCAGCCGGGCGAGGAGGGCGGCGCGCATCTCGTCCCGTCCCTCGCGGACGGTGCGGCGGACGCGGGAGACCGGCGCGTCGGAGGTCAGCGCCTCCCAGGTCCGGGCCGCGGTGCGGTCGAAATAGGTTTCCAGCCGGCCGCGGGTTTCGAGATAGGTGTCCATCAGTCGAACCCCAGCAACTCGAAGATCTCGCGGTCCGGCAGCGGCGCCGGCGCGAGCGGTTCGGTCCCGGCCCAGAGCGCTTCGGCGAGGCGGACATATTCGGCGCGGGCGGCGAGCACGTCCTCGTCCTCGTCCATCTCGAAGAGGGTCTTCTTTTTCAAGCGGGAGCGGCGGATCGCGTCGAGGTCGGACATGTGGGCGATCCGGCGGAAGCCGACCCGCTCGCAGTAGCGGTCGATCTCGTCGGTGTCCCGGCTCCGGTTGGCGACGCAGCCGGCGAGGCGCACCGCGTAGTTGCGGGATTTCGCCTGCACCGCGGCGATGATCCGGTTCATCGCATAGATCGAGTCGAAGTCGTTCGCCGTCACCACCACGGCCCGGTCCGCGTGCTGGAGCGGCGCGGCGAACCCGCCGCAGACGACATCGCCGAGGACGTCGAAGATCACCACGTCGGAATCGTCCAGCATGTGATGCTGCTTGAGGAGCTTCACCGTCTGCCCGACGACATAGCCGCCGCAGCCGGTGCCGGCCGGCGGCCCGCCCGCCTCGACGCAGCGAACGCCGCCGAAGCCCTCGAAGACGAAATCCTCCGGCCGAAGCTCCTCGGGGTGGAAGTCCACCTCCTTGAGGATGTCGATCACGGTCGGCACCAGCGTGCCGGTCAGGGTGAAGGTGCTGTCGTGCTTCGGATCGCAACCGATCTGCAGCACCCGTTTGCCGAGCGTCGCGAAGGCGGCGGAAAGGTTCGACGAGGTGGTCGACTTGCCGATCCCGCCCTTGCCGTAGACCGAAAACACCTTCGCGCCGTCGATCCTGAGCGACGGGTCGAGATGGGTCTGGACCGACCCTTCGCCATCTTCGCCCTTCAGGATCGGCGGTCTCGCATCAAGCGGGCTCATGGCGTCACCTCCATCATTCCGCCGCGACTCGAACGCCTTCGAGAACGTCCTCGAGTTCGTCCGCGCCGTTGCGGAGGGCCTCGAGCGTCGCCTCGTCGGCGCGCCAGTAGTCGCGGTCATGCGCTTCGAGCAATCGGTTCGCCATGCGCGCCGACGCGGCCGGGTTGAGCGCCGCCAGGCGCCGGCGCATCGCCTCGTCGGTCACGAAGGTCTCGGTCAGGCGCTGGTAGACCCAGGGCTCCACCTCGCCGGTCGTCGCCGAGAGGCCGAGCGTGTTGGTGACATGCGCCTCGATCAGTCGCACGCCTTCATGGCCGTGCTTCAGAAGGCTCTCGTAGAATTTCGGGTTGAGCGAGCGCGACCGGGTTTCGAGCGCGACCTGCTCGCGGAGCGTTCGCACCTTGCCGGCGCCGCGGGTCTGGTCGCCGATATAGACCGGCGGGGTGGCCCCCTTCGCGCGGCGGATGGCGCGGGCGACGCCGCCGAGCGTGTCGAAGTAGTGGTCGACCGAGGTGACGCCAAGCTCGACGCTTTCGAGGTTCTGGTAGGCGAGGTCGACGTCCTTCAGCGCCCGGCCGAGCAGCGCCGCATGCTTCGCCGAGCCGCCGCGCCGGTCATAGGCGAAGCATTTCCGCGCCTCGTAGGCGTCGGCCAGTTCGTCCTCGTCGCCCCAGGCGGCGCCGTCGACGAGGTGGTTGACGTTGGACCCGTAGGCGCCCTCGGCGTTGGAGAAGACGCGAAGGCTCGCGGTTTCGAGATCGACGCCGAGCGCCTCCGAGTAGGCGAGCGCGTTGGCGCGGACGAAGTTCATCTCGGCGGGCTCGTCCGCCGTGGCGGCCTTCCAGACCGCCTCCGCCAGCATCCGCGTCTGGAGCGGCAGGAGGTCCCGGAAGATGCCCGAGAGCGTCATCACCACGTCGATCCGCGGCCGCCCCAGCGCCTCCAGCGGCACGAGGTCGGAGCCAGAGAGGCGGCCGAAACTGTCGAAGCGCGGTTTTGCGCCGATCAGGGCCAGCGCCTGCGCCACCGGCCCGCCGCCCGACTTGATGTTGTCCGACCCCCAGAGCACCAGTGCCACGCTCCGCGGCAGCGCGGCGTGGGCGTCGAGAAGGCGCTGCGCCTGACGCGCGCCCTCGGCCAGCGCCAGCGCGGTCGGCAGCCGGAACGGGTCGAAGCCGTGGATGTTCCGCCCCGTCGGCAGGATCTCGGGCGAGCGGATCAGGTCGCCGCCCGGGGCCGGTCGGATGAACCGCCCAGCGAGCGCCCGCATCAGCGACGGGATCTCGTGATCCTCCGAAAGCATCGTCTCGACATGGGCGCGGGCCTCCGGCGCCGCCTCCCCCATCAGCCCGATCGTCTCCGCTCTGGCGGCGGCTTCCATCGGCCGTCCGACGACATGCAGGCCATCGGGAATCAGGGCGTTCTCCGTTTCCAGAAGTTTCAGCCAGAGCTCGCCAGGGTTCGCGCCGTCGAGATCGACCGCGCCCGCCTGGTCCCGGATCAGCGCCTCGATATCGGGCCGCTCCGGCGCATCGGGAGCAAGCGCGCGCCAGCGGCCGAGCGTGTCCTTCAGCTCGGCGAGCCCGCGATAGAGACCCGATGCGGCGAGCGGCGGGGTCAGGTGGCTGACCGTCACCGCGCCCGACCGGCGCTTGGCCAGCGTCGCCTCCGACGGATTGTTCGCCGCGTAGAGATAGACGTTCGGCATGTCGTCGATCAGCCGGTCGGGCCAGTCCTCGCCGGAAAGGCCGACCTGCTTGCCCGGCATGAATTCGAGCGCGCCGTGCATGCCGAAATGGAGAAGCACGTCCGCCGCGAATTCGTGGCGCAGCCAGCGATAGAAGGCGGCGAAGGCGTGGGTCGGCGCGAAGCCCCGCTCGAAGAGGAGGCGCATCGGGTCCCCCTCATAGCCGAAGCTCGGCTGAACCCCGACGAAGACGTTGCCGAACCTTGCCCCGAGTACGAAGACGCCGCGCGCGTCCGACTGCGCGCGGCCCGGCGCCGGGCCCCATTGCGCCTCGATCTCGGAGAGCCACGGCGTCTCGCGGACGATGGTTTCCGCCGTGACGTAGCCGGCGACGTTCGCCTCCTGCCCGTGCGCCTTGGCGTTGCCCTCGAGGATCGCTGCGCGGAGCGCCGCCACGTCGGCCGGCGGCTCGACGTCATAGCCTTCCGCCTTCATCGCCCGAAGGACGTTGAGAAGGCTCTCGAAGACGGAGAGATAGGCGGCCGTGCCGGTCGCCCCGGCGTTCGGCGGAAAGCCGAAAAGGACGATGCCGACCTTCCGGCGCGCGATGTCGGAGCGCCGCAACCGGGCCAGCTTCTCGACCCGGCGGGCCAGCATCTCGACGCGCTCCGGAACCGGAACCATGCCGGCGCCGCCGGCGTCGCTCCGCGCGCCGAAGACGATCGGATTGGTCGCGCCGTCGATCTCCGGCAGGGCGACCATCATCGTCGCCTCCACCGGGCCGAGCCCGGTCAGGGAGGCGCGCCAGCTTTCCAGAGTCTGGAATTCGAGCGAATGGGCGCAGAGATAGGGCGCGTCGAGCGCGGCCAGCGCGTCCACGGCGGCCGCGCTGTCGTTGTAGGCCGGCCCGCCGATCAGCGAGAAGCCGGTCAGCGAGACAAGCGCGTCGATCCGCCCGGCGAAATAGGCGTCGATGGCGGGCCGCGCGTCGAGCCCGCCGGCGAAGGCCGGCAGGACGCGAAGCCCCCGCGCTTCGAGCGCCGCGATCACTGCGTCGTAATGCGCCGTGTCGGAGGCGAGGATGTAGGAGCGCATCAGGAGAAGGCCGACCGTCGCGACCGGCTCCTTCGGCGCCGGCAGCGCTTCGGCCTTCGTCGTGATCCGCCCGGCGAGGCGCGGGTGGTAGAGGCCGACCTCGGGGTGCTCGACCGGCGCCGGCGCGCGCCCGCCGCGCCAGCCCGGCCGCCGCGCGTAGCGCCCGATCAGGAAGCGGGCCATCGCCTCGATGTTCGCGTCGGAGCCGCCGAGCCAGTACTGCATCACGAGGAACCAGGCGCGGAGATCCTGCGCCTTGCCCGGAATGAAGCGGAGAATCTTCGGCAGCCGGCGGAGGAGCCGCATCTGCGTCTGGCCGGTCTGCGTCGCCGGCGGGCCGTCGCCGCGGAGGCGGCGGAGAAACTTCATCGGGCCGGAGGCGGGCTTTGAGAGGTCGAGATCGCCCATCCGCGTCAGCTCGACGATGGCGCGGTCGGCGACGATGCCGATCATCGCATCGCAGGCCTCGCGCCGGGCGAGAAGCGCGGGGCGGATCGCGGCGACATGCTCTTCGAGGAAGAGGAGGTTGGCGATGACGATGTCGGCCGCCGCGATCCACCGCTTCGCCGCCTCCAGCCGGTCCGGCCGCGCGCCCCATTCCGCCGCGGCGAAGACGTCGACGGCGACGCCCGGAAAGTCCGCTTCGAGCCGCGCCGTCACTCGGCGCGCCGGGCCGGCGGCGTGGGCGTCGAGCGTGACGATCACGATCCGGTAGGCCGGCTCGATGGCGGTCTCAACGCGCATAATGGGCCTTCGCCTCGTAGAGGGTCTCGACGCTGATCGCCGTCACGCCGCGCTCGGCGGCGAAGCGCTCGGTGTTCCGCCGCGCCTTGCCGCGGACGAAGAAGGGAATCTTGCGAAGCTCCGCCTCCGCCTCGGCGAGCCAGGCGACGGCGTCCGTGGCGGTCTGTTCGATGGGCTCGGGCGCGGCCGGCGGCGTGGCGGCGGCGTGGGCGGCGAGGTGGCTCGGCCCGGCCTCGTCGTGGAACTCGAAATCCTCCCGGAACATGCGGAGGAGATGTTCTTCGAGGCCCATCACGAGCGGATGCACCCAGCTGTCGAAGATGACATTCGCGCCTTCGAACCCGGCTTGCGGCGAATAGCGGGCGGGGAAGTCCTGCACATGGGCGGGCCCCGAGATCACCGCGCAGGGGATGCCGAGCCGCTTGCCGACATGCCGCTCCATCTGCGTGCCGAGGATCAGCTCCGGCTGCGCCTCCGCGATCGCGGCCTCGACCTCGAGATAGTCGTCTGTGACGAGCCCCTTGAGCCCGTAGCCCTCCGCGGCGCGCCGGAGGTCGCGCGCGAATTCCCGGTTGAAGCAGCCGAGGCCGCAGACCTCGAACCCCATCTCGTCCCGCGCGATCCGGGCGGCGGCGATAGCGTGCGTGGAGTCCCCGAAGATAAAGACCCGCTTGCCCGTGAGGTAGTTCGAGTCGACCGAGCGCGACCACCAGGGCAGCCGCAGCCGGCTTTCATCCGGCGAGGCGTCGAGACCGGTCAGCGCGTTCACCTCGGCGATGAACTCGCGGGTCGCGCCGACGCCGATGGGAACCGTCCGGGTGCGCGGCTGGGTGAATTCGCGTTCGAGAAAGCGCGCCGCGCTCTCGCCCGTCTCCGGGTAGAGGAGGACGTTGAAATGGGCGGCGCCGAGGCGGGCGATGTCGGACGGCCCGGCGCCCATCGGGGCCGCGACGTTCACCGAAACGCCCAGTTCGGCGAGAAGGGCGGTCAGCTCCGCGACGTCGTCCCGGTGGCGGAAACCGAGGCCGGTCGCACCGAGGATGTTGCAGCTCGGCCGTTCGGTTCGCGGAACCGGGCGGGCCAGCGCGCGCACGATGCGGAAGAAGGTCTCGTCCGCGCCGAAATTCTCCTTCCGCTGATAGGACGGAAGTTCGAGCGGGATGACCGGGACAGGGAGATCGAGCGCCGCGGCGAGGCCGCCCGGGTCGTCCTGGATCAGCTCGGCCGTGCAGGAGGCGCCGACGATGATCGCCTCCGGCCGGAACCGCTCCCATGCGGCGAGGCACGCCTCCCGATAGAGCCGCGCCGTGTCGGAGCCGAGGTCGCGCGCCTGGAAGGTGGTGTAGGTGACGGGCGGGCGCCGGTCGTCGCGCTGG